>JBATKU010000210.1:0-2524 GCA_049669725.1 Desulfobacterales bacterium | reverse complement strand
TTGTTGAATGAGTCGTTGGAAGGATTAATTCAAACATGCTATCGGCACGGCCCGTTCTTGCGAGCGATGTCTGATGCTGCCACTACCGAAGAGCGATTTGAAAAGAGCTGGGCGCAGTTCCTCGGTGCGTATGATGATGCCGGTACTGCCCGCATCGAGGCCGACCAGGCACAGGGTCTGATTGCAGCTTTCGATCCTCGGTCCGTCTCCGTTGCGCTCAATCGTCTCAACGCCTACACGCTCATCCAGGCGTTCGGGCAACGCCCGAGGAGCCAGCCGGAACCGGTCCGGGAGGGGTTGACACGGATCTGGGTTTCCACGCTTTATGGTCCCGAGTGGCTTAAGAAAGGGTCCTCGAATCTCGTCCGCACATGAATCGACATGGGCCAAGATCTGATGCAGAGCGGAGGCCAATCGAACAGCCAGTTGAGGGTTGATTCCGGTCGTTTGACCGGGACGGAGACATCAAATGAAGAAAACACATAAAGCCGCGCGTCCTGTCGTTGGCATTCTGGTTTTTTTTATTTGAGCTGTTGCCGTCAGCCAGGTACTGGCCGAGGACGAATCCTGGGTCCTGCACGAAAGAACGCTGCCGCTGCCCGCCGCTGAGAGCGATGCGCTCAGAGAGTCCATTGCAAATGAACCGCGACTTGATGTAGCGGCGTACATCCCATCGACCACCTTTAAGACGAAAGAGGAATGGGGCAAGTTTATCCGGGCGTCAGAAGACGCGAATACTGTAGTGGTCAAGACCCTGACCGAGCGTTGGAAGATCACGACTATCCTCAGGGTCCCCTGTGAGTCATCCAGGAAGGCGCTTATGCCGACATTCTCCTGATCGAAGGCAACCCGATCGAAGACCTGCTGCTCCTGATGGACAAGGACAAAATCCCCGTGATCATGAAGGACAGGAAAATCTGCAAGAGCGTGCTATGAAAAAACCGAATCCAAAAATTTATCAAGGAGAAAAATAATGAATAAAACATACTTCAGAGTCTGCCTGAACATTGTAATAACGTTTGTTGTCGCACATTTCATGTGCTTGCCGATTGGCGCGCAAGTCAGCAAGGAAGTTTTGGATTCAATTTCAACTCCGGATCAGGTCGAAACTTCAATCGGCACACTCAAGTTTCTTGATGGAGCGCCATATCCTGAAACAGCAGAGAAGGCTTATGACTATCTCGACACCATGCGCGGTGTGGATGCTTTTCTCAAGGGCATGCCCGGCGCTTCATTGCAGGCGCTGATTCATGGCAATCACGATGTAGGCGCGGTGGAGTGTCATCAAGTGATGATCACAGATAAATTGATGGATTCCGCTTCACTCTTTCTGACGGCAAACACATCCACAATGTATGTCATTCCGACACTCAACCTGAAACGCGACGGCGCCACCGTGATCGAAGCCCCGATGGGCATGCTGGGCGCCTTTAATGACGCCTGGTTTCGTTACATGCAGGACATTGGACCGGCCGGCCCCGACAAAGGAAACGGCGGCAAATACCTGGTGCTTCCGCCTGACTATGAAGGCACCATTCCAAAAGGTTACTTCGTCGTGAAATCAAAAACATATAACGTCTGGGTTTTTATGCGCGCTTCAATTGCCAAGGGTCTGGATGCGGCGGCGAAGAATGTGAAAGAGAATCTGCGGATTTACCCTCTCTCGAAAAAAGACAATCCACCTGAAATGGAATTCATCAGCGGCTCGGCCGTCGCGTTCAACACGATTCACGCAAATAACTACTTGTTTTATGAACACCTCAACGAGTGGATCCAGGAAGAGCATATCGATATGCTGGATCCGGAAACACGTGGTCTGTTTGCCTCAATCGGCATTGAAAAAGGTAAGCCTTTTCGCCCTGATGAACGTATGAAAAAAATCCTGACAGACGCAGTGGCCATCGCCAACGCCGCCGCCCGTTCTATCGTGTGGCATCCTCGCACGGATGGGACAATGAAGGGTATAAAAGTCTATCCGGGCACAGATAGCGCCTGGCTCATGGCTTGGGTGGATAAGAACGTTTTTTTCAACGGCAAAGACGGCAAAACCATGAATTCCGACGCTCGTGTGATGTTCCACTATCCGTATACCGCAGTGACTCCTGCCATGGCGGTCACCAAAGCCGGGGCAGGTTCGGACTACGGATTAGCGTATGTCGACTCAAAAAAGATGCCCTTTGATGGCTCTAAAACGTATAAGCTGAATATCCCGGCAAATCCTCCGGCAAAAGATTTCTGGGCACTGACGATGTATGACAACCAAACACGCTCGATGCTCCAGACGAGTCAGGCTTTCCCGACCGTCGGCAGCCAGACTGAAGGCCTCAAGCAAAATGAAGACGGCTCTTACGACATTTACTTCGCGCCGAAACCACCTAAAGGCTTTGAGAATAACTGGCTTGAAACGGTGCCGGGAAAAGGTTGGTTTGTGGGCTTGCGACTTTATGGTCCGCTCGAACCCTGGATCGACAAAACATGGCGGCCGGGTGAGATCGAATTGGTAGAATAGTTGAGGACTGAGCAA
>JBATKU010000209.1:0-1757 GCA_049669725.1 Desulfobacterales bacterium | reverse complement strand
ATTCTGTTTTACACCCTTACCGGCGAGTTGAACCTAGCCGCCTATTTTGCCGGCGGCCGGCCTTTCGGGCTCTGGCAGGCTGCCGGTCCCCCGTTGCTGTTTGTGGCCATCGCTTTTTTTATCGTGCTGCTGACGGAAAGCTCCCGGGTCCCGGTGGATGATCCGGCCACCCATCTGGAATTGACCATGATCCATGAAGTCATGGTGCTGGATCACAGCGGACCGGACTTCGCGCTCATCGAGTTGGGTTCTTTTTTCAAGCTTTTTTTCTATTCCACCCTGGTCACCCGTTTGATCTGCCCGTTCAGCCTGGGACACCCGGCGGCAGACGCCGCACTATTTTTTATCCTACTCGGACTGGTGTATACTGCCGTCGGTGTAACAGAATCTGTTATGGCCCGTTATCGTATGGACAAGGTCCCCCAGTTTGTCCTGACATCTTTTGCCCTGGTTTTTTTCGCAACCGTCATCACATTGGAGTTTCTAAAATGATCCAACCAGTTGATACTATTTTGGCCCTCGTGCTCCTGTCGGTCCTGGTTTCCTTTGGTTCCAGTCGGCTACCATCGCTGATCAAGGTGCTTGCCTTCCAGGGGGTGGTTGTTTCCATCGTGCCGCTCGTCATCGGCCACGATCTGACCGCCGGCAGCATCGTGTTCACCCTGGTCACCCTGGTAATCCGGGGGATTGTCATCCCGCTGTTCATCTATCTGGCGATTAAAAAAGTGGCTATCCGCCGAGATGTCGGACCCATCGTCGGGTATCATGCTTCCCTGCTGGCCGGTCTGGCCCTGATTGTGGCGGCCACCTTTGTCAGCCCCAAGTTCAACTTGCCCCAGACCGGCGGCGATGCCCTGTTGCTGCCCACGGCCATTACCCTGCTGGTGGCCGGTATGTTTCTGCTCATGGCCCGGCGCAATGCCATTGCCATGGTTCTTGGTTATATCATGATGGAAAACGGGATCTATCTGGTGGGCACCAGCTTTTCAGTCCGCGCCCATCATATTGTTGAATTCGGTATCTTACTTGACGTATTGGCCGGCGTGATGATCATGGCCATCATCCTGCAAAATATCAACCAGGCGTTCGATGATGTGGATACGGCGCTGCTCAGAACTTTAAAGGAATAGGTGTTGCATGGTTGAAATCGTTTTTTTGATTCCGCTGGTTACCGGTGTGGTTGCGTTCTTCCTTCCGCGAACATCCGGTCGGCCCCTGCTGGTATTGACCGGGGTAGTTCACCTGATTTTATCCCTTTATCTGTGGATCCGGCGGCCCCAAGCCCTGTTCGAAATTTACTTTGCCGTCACCCCCGAAGGCCTCCTGTCTCTAATGGTGATATCGCTGCTGTTTTTCCTGATCTCGATATATACCACGGGGTATCTCAAGAAAGCCGAAATCCGCTCCGAACGGGTTTTTACCGGTTCGATTCTGCTGTTTTTATCCACCATGACCATGGTGACCCTTTCGGATCATATCATGGTGATGTGGATTGCCATCGAAGCCACCACCCTGGCCAGTGCACCGTTAATCTATACCCACCGGTCCGCGGCCACCCTCGAAGCCACCTGGAAGTACGTGTTGATCTGCTCGGTGGGTATCGCCCTGGCCTTGCTGGGTTCGGTGCTGATTACCCTTTCGATGGATATCGGTGGGGTTGATGTACCGGTGGCTTTTTCGGCCCTGACCGGCGAAGCCGGTCGCCTGGATCCCCTGTGGCTTAAAACCGGTTTTGTGTTCATCCTGGTGGGCTACGG
>JBATKU010000208.1:0-4743 GCA_049669725.1 Desulfobacterales bacterium | reverse complement strand
ACGGCAAACTCGGGTTTGACTCCTAGTCTTTCAACCAGAGAGTAGATTCGATCGGCCATCGCCTTGCAATAGGCTGCCAGCACCTCTTCTTTTGTCCAGCCTTTTCGCAGCAGCCCGGTGGCTTCTGATTTGGCATAAACCACACAGACACTGGAAACGGCCTCCGGCTCGTCTCCCTGAAATTCGAAAGATTTGTCACCGACTTCATTTATGGAGACTCCCAGCAAGTCGGCAAAAACTTCCATGCCGCGTCCGGTGCCGGCGGCACATTTATCGTTCATCAAAAAATTGGAAACCTTGCCCTTTTCGTCACACTGGATGGCTTTGATGTCCTGACCACCGACATCCAGCACCGTGCGCACCTGGGGACCGTAAATAAAGTTGGCGCCCCGGGCATGACAGGCAATCTCGGTAAGGGTGCGGTCCGCAAAGGGAACGTTAACCCGTCCATACCCGGTCCCGATGCAATAATCCATCCGGTTTTCCGGCATATTGGTGGCTTTCAGAGCAAAGGCCAGGGCCTTGCGTGCGCTATTCGGACTGTCTGAACCCGTCCGCATGTTGCCATAGGCATAGACCTGTCCGTCAGTCATTATGACGGCTTGCGAACTGACGGAGCCCACGTCGATTCCGATGGTGATATATTGCGCATCATTCCAGTCGATATCCGGATTTTTCCAGTTGGATTCAGTCCACCGCCAGAATTCTTGCTCTTGTTCTACGGCCATTGAAATAGCCTCCGGCTATGAATGCGGAATTTGGAATGCAAAAGTCAGAAATTAAATGATAATATCCTCTTGTTTCCGCATTCCACCTTCCGTATTCATTGTGTATTTGGAGCCAATCACAATTTGTGAAGACTGAAATAATTATTGAAAATATTTTACTCACAAACTCAGCCTTCCTCGGCAGCTACAACCGCCGCACCCACTGCTGCACCATATTCCGGTTCATCCGGAATGAAGACTCTTTCAACTTTAAGCTCACGTAACATTGCTGCCACAAAGCCGGGATTGTATCCCACGGCTCCGATCATGGCGACATCCTTATTGACCCCGATTTGACGAATCATGGATACGATCCGGCTGGCCATGGCGTCATGGATAGCCTTGCTGATATCCTGCTTTTCGGTCTTGGCATGAATTAGCCCGACGACCTCGGATTCAGCAAAGACAACGCATTGGGCGTTCATCGGAATTTTTTTACTTGACCGGAGACTCAACGGTCCCATTTCTTCAATGGAAACTTCCAGAGCCCGTGCCATGGCCTCAATAAAGATGCCGGCACCGGCGGCGCATTTTTCATTAATAGCAAAATCAACCGGATTGCCTTTTTCATCGATCTTGGCCGCCCGCCCTTCCTCAGCCCCGACATCCGCCACGGTCCGGGCATTGGGAAAGAAAAAATGGGCGCCTTTGGACATGGCCTTGATATCATCGACGTCATCGTCTGCGAATTTAACGGCGTTTTTCCCGGAACCGGTGCTGCCAATTCGCCGGATATCTTCTCTGGCAATACCGGCGGCCTGGATGGCTATATCCAAAGATTCTTCAACAGCCTTCTCCTGATCAAAACCGGTCAGTACCAGGCCCTTACCGATGACCTCTCCGTCTTTGATAATAACGGTTTTGGTGTTTTTCGCACCGCAATCAATTCCTGCTATAATCATTCTTTTAAACCTCAATAAACTACAGACTCTTGGCGATTGGTGATAGAAAATGGTTTTCCGGCCTTAACCGATGACCGAATACCTGATACCTATCACCCATTTGCTAATCACCAAACTCAATATCACTGAATACCCCGGTGTCATTTAGCAGAACGCTATTTTTCATCTCAAGAACATAGGCAGGCCTGATCTCATTCTTCCAGCGCGGATAACCGCCCCGCCAAACATATTTTAACAATTCTTGAAATTGAATATGGTTAAAGCAATAAGCACCAAGTTCAATCTCCATAGTGTTCGGGTCAACAGCCACAGCTATCTCCTGCGTTTTGCCGTATCTTGAGATTATCTCGGTCACCAGGGCTTGGGTTTGGGCGCCTGCCGGGTTCTGTTTAAATTCTTCCGGTTCCTGCGGAAACGGAAAACGGCGATAAAGTTCTCCTATAAAACCGGTGAAGTGCACACCGTGGATAGCCCCCATCAAATCGCCAACATCCTCGGCCGTCTCGATTACATACAGCGCCCAGGAAGCCTGATAAAATTGCTCTCCGGAATTTCCAGCCATATCCCCTACGTAGGTGCAAAATTCGTCGGCAAACAAGAAATAGCGATCGCAGAGCAGCATGTCGGACTCGATATTGAAGAATCCAAAGGCGATGGTTCCGTGACTGAGGGAATCAAAGGACAGCGGCACAACAGGTACTCCTTAGCTCTAATTAAGATAAATGATAAAAGGCGGTGAACAGATTTTAGAATTAGGTTCGCGTTTTCCTACTATGGCTTCTCATTTTCCGAATTCAGCATTCCACCTTCCGCCTTCAAAGTAAACCGCCATTGACAATGCATGTCCTCCGGGTGGGGGTCCGGGGGCGCAAACAGGCATTCTATCTGAATGCGTCCGTCTATTTCCCGGGCAAAGCTGGTAAACTCATCCCGGTGCATTTCCTTACATGCATATTCATTCAATCCCCTTTTGGTTCTCGCCACCTGGGTTGGACAGGAAGGAACTGAAATAAGTACTTCTTCGGGGGTTTGTTTGATCTGATAGCCAACAAGTATGCACCAGGGAAAAAATCGCAGGGCTTGGACAAATCCTTGTAACCCTTGTTCCTGAATCTTAAATCGGCTGACAAGATCTTTGGCCGCCATGGCCGCCACCCGACCCCACACCTTCTCATTCAGCTGGTCAGCGGTGGCTTCGTCGTATCTTTCGGAAATATTGAGGTACCAGAAAGCATCAACAACACGGTAATGCCACAAAAGAAATTGGATATATTTGCGCAGATCCGGTGCATCCATGTTTTCAAAGATTGATAGATCCATAAACGACTCCTTTCAATCTGAAGTAATTTTGGCACGCAATCATTTTGTTGCTCTGATTATAATCGCTTGGGCACTTGTTTAGCACAGAGACAGATATCTAACAAGTCATCCAAATTAGCAATTCTTAGGCCGGAAAGGTCTTTCAATAATTGAATAGATGTCATACGGAGTAAATTCAGTGTTTGTCGCAATGGATGAGCCCCTAAAATATTCCGCTCATTCACTAATTTTAATTCATCAAATGAACAGACACCGGAGTCGATTCGAAATAAATCGCTAAACTAGATTTTGTATATTATTTCAGCTTTTTATCAAATATTTATTGACTTAAATGAATTAATATTTTAGAGCACAACCAAGTAGATTAAAATGGGATAGGTGCCGTCTTTTGATTAATTTCGGACATTCATTTACCAGGTCATTTAGGGGAGCCTTTTTACCTGAATATTTGTGATATGGAAACCGCCAAAAAATACGTTCAATCGATCGATACAAGCACGGAGGTAAGCACTCAGGAAAAAACTTTCCTTGTGCACGGAACCAGAAAAATCCATATTCATGCCGAGTGCGCCTCAAGGTTTTCTCTTTTCTTTCGCTATCTGGAAGATCCTATTTCTATTGATCAAGACGAACCTCTCAGCCTTATCATTTCTAATAACGGACAGACTGTCGAACTTGGTCCGTGCCGGATTCTATCAAACACCGACCAGAATGGAAATACGGGTCGCCTCGTTTTTACAAATGATATCTATGATGTTGAGTGTCTGATTAATAAAAATCAGGTCAAAAAGTTACAATCACCCTTCAGCAACCTGCCACTTCTTTTAGCACGTAAAGACAAGGTACGACAATCTTTCAAAGAATACACTGCCAATCTTAAATATGACTTGCAAGTCTATAAAAATCTCTTTGATAGCCTTGATTCAAAATATCGAGACGAACCCGAAGAGGTTAAAAACGCCGTTCAGGAAGCAATAATAAAGACTAAAGGCCCCGATTTTATAAGGTTTTTCGAAGATAAACTTGATGAATTAAAATACTTAGTGGATGATTTCAGTCCAGAAGAGCATCGGTGCCACTATTACTATTTCAACAAACAACTCGGGGATCTCATCCTCTGCTGCCCTTTTTTCAATAGAGCTACTCTTAAACCGAGAGGATACCCAGGGGATTCTGGAGTGATGCGGATGTTATATTTAAACAATTATCAGGGAGAATCGACTTATGCGAAATTAACCCACAAACACGGCGTGGGGCATGCGGCCGGCCAGTCGGTGAGAAACAGATTATTGCTTGTTGGTCGAATGCTGAATAATTTTCAAAACCGCTCCCATGTGTTACACCGGGATAAGGTTAAAGTTTTATCCGTCGGCTGCGGGGCGGCCTTTGAACTGCAGGATATCATAAAATCTCCTCAAGATTGTGATAAATATCATTTTACTCTGTTTGATCAGGACCCGGTCGCCCTATCAGAAGCAGCTGAGATCGTAAACAATATTGAAAACACATTGAGCCAGGCACTCGAGGTCGACTATATTCAAGGCTCAGTAAGGACCATGCTTTTCTCGCGGAAATTAAGGCAGGAATGGGGGCAATTTGATTTTATTTATGCGCTAGGGCTTTTCGACTATCTCACATCCCGGGTGGCCAAAGCAGTGTTGGACCGCCTTTATCAATTGCTCATCCCGAGGGGAGAGTTGGTTATCGGCAATTACCATGTTTCGAATCCTTCAAAACATTACATGGGTTACTAT
>JBATKU010000207.1:0-2213 GCA_049669725.1 Desulfobacterales bacterium | reverse complement strand
CTGCCAGAAGCCTCGATCAACGCGAGGAAAAGGCCCTGTGTCGATTGCCCAAGTTTTTCAACAGTCGCTCAAAGGATCAACCCATGATCGATAACCCCTTTCGAACACTAAAGCAAGCTATTGACGAATATCTGCAATGGATGCTTTCCAACGGCTATTCTTTCCGAACATGTGATACCTATCGAAATGAATTAAACCACTTTTTCCTCTTCATATTCAGAAAGCAAATTGATTGGAATAATACCTTTACCCTTAACACACTCAAAGACTTCCAAAAAAGCAAACAAGATACTGGACCCGCGGTAAGAGGACTTTGGCAGTATCTATTTGAACAAAAAAGAATCCGTCAGCCCCTAGACCCGCCTCCCCGCAAACTGCCGGATCCTTACGAGGACTATTTGCGCTATTATAATCAAACCCGGGAAGTGTCATCCATCAAGCTTGCTCATATCAGAAGAGTCCTTTGCGCTTTTCATGATTACCTTGAAAGCCACAACATCAAACTCTCTTTAATCCGGATTGAACAGATCGATGCCTTCCTGGCAGACTTTTTTACCGGGTTTTCTGCCAACACCCGCACAACATACCGTTCCTATCTTCGGGGGTTTTTAAAATTCCTGTATTACTCCCGAAGGATCATCCGCAAAGACCTTGCGCCCCTGGTGGTCGGCGCCCGTCAAGTTGATCAAGGCACGCCGCCTAAATTTTTACGCCTCCATGAAGTTCAACGACTCTTTGACAGCTTTGAACTTTCTTCATTCAAAGATCTTCGAAATTATGCGCTGGTACATCTGTCGTATGGCTTGGGTCTGCGCCCGGATGAAATCAGCCGCATCACGTTAGACGACATCTCATTTGCACAATCGGAGCTGACCCTGACGCATCGGAAAAACGATCGCCCAGTCAAGCTTCCGCTTCCTGAAAACACCATGAAAGCCATTGCCGCCTATATCATCGGTTCAAGACCTAAAAGCAGCCACCGGAGACTTTTTTTGAATCTGGTGGCGCCTCACCGCCCTGCCTCCGCCACCTCGGTGGGCCAGCATATCACCGCGTGCATCAAAAAAGCAGGACTGCCCGGCACAGCTTACTGGCTCAGGCACACCTACGCTCAGAACCTGTTGGAGGCAGGTGCCTCCGTCTATGAAATTAAAGAGATGATGGGCCATAATACCATCAACTCGGCTGAAAAATATCTTCACGTTCATATTACACTCATGCGAAGGGTATTATTCGATGAAGACCTTTGAAAGCTTTCTGGCTCCCCAACTCGATGAATTTATCGCATATCGTCAAAACCTTGGGTATTCTATAAAGCCGATCCGGCCCCGTCTTTTATGTTTTGATCGCTTTGTAAAAGACAAAAAAATCAAGCCTGGCGTATTATTGCCGCCTTCCTTTTTCCTCGATCTCAGGAACAGCCTTAAAATGGAACCAATGTCTATAAATGGTGTTCTTAGCGCTGTTCGCGTCTTTTTTAATTTTATGGTACGAATGGATTACTATACGGCAAATCCGCTAAAAGATATCCCGCCCGTGCCGGAGCATTCGTTTGCCACCTTTATATTCTCGCCGGAACAAACCGAGCAGCTAATTGAAGCGCTCTGTAACAGAATCCGTAAAGAACCAAGATATTACTTGAAAGATCTGTCTGAATATATGGCGATTGTCCTTATTGCTCGATGTGGACTCAGAATCAAAGAGCCCCTGAGACTCCACATCCATCATTATCGGTGTCGTGAACGAACCATTTACATTGAAAAAACCAAATTCAACAAAGACCGTCTCATCCCGGTTCCAAATTCTGTCGCTTTGGAACTTGACAACTACCTGTCTGTCCGCAATGCCCTGATAAGTGAAGATCAAAATCCATATTTATTCGTCAAAAACACACAAAAAGGATTAAGTGACGCCAGACTGCGTTTTATCTTTCACCGGGCAGTCCATGATATCGGCATTGATCGCCCCAGGCAGGTAATCGGCCATATGATCTTTGCTTCACCGACTCCTCATAGCCTGCGTCACAGCTTTGCTGTAAATACTTTAAAACGGGTAAAAGAACGCGGCAGTTGCCCTAAACAGGCACTGCCCGTTTTGGCAACCTATATGGGCCATCGCATCTTTCAATATACAGCTAAATATCTGAAGTTCATTGATGCCGAGCAGCGTCAGGGGCTCTTTGATTTTGCCATCTCGCAAAAAGTGGATATATG
>JBATKU010000206.1:0-1671 GCA_049669725.1 Desulfobacterales bacterium | reverse complement strand
AAAAGAGCGGCAATGAACCCCTACCTCTACGAACATGCCAACATCCGCGAACAGGTCAGCTGGGTGCATGATGGTGAAAAAGCTACCGCCAAGGCTACCGGTCTGGTGTCGGCTGCAATTTCAAAATCAAAACATCTGCAGGCCCTGGAACCGATACGGGTGGATGCTGCAAACCATGCCACCGTCATCGGGGGGGGGGTGGCCGGGCTGCGGGCTGCCCTGGATCTTGCCCGACGGGGTATCGATGTCGCCCTGGTGGAGAAGTCACCGTTTCTGGGCGGACAGACCTCCAATCTGAACAGTCTGTATCCTACCGGTGAAAAGGCGGCGGATTTAATCAAGGGATTGGCGCAGGCGGCCGTCAAGGATCCCCGTATCAGCGTGTATACCTGTGCCGAGTTGATCAAATCGGAAGGATACGTGGGCAATTTTAAGGTTACCGTTAAAGTACGTCCGCCGCAATCCCCCGCTGATCTTACCGGGCTTGATCTGCTTGCGGCACAAAATGCGGCTCCAGGTGATTTCGTACCCTTCGCCGGTTATTTCCCGGCCGAGGTTCCCCAAAGCCCGGAGGAATTAAGCGTAGAAAGCGGGGTCATTGTCTTTGCCACCGGTTTTCAAACCTATCGGCCCCACGAAGGTGAATACGGGTTTGGTTTGCATCCGGAAGTCATCACTCTGCCGGAACTTATTCGGCACATGGCCGAACATCCGTCCCATGGCACTAAGCTGAATATAATCGGCAAAAAAATAAATCGGGTGGCTTTGATTCACTGCGTGGGCAGCAGACTGATTCCCGGTATCCACGAACCGGATGCCGACGGCATGTTGAACGAATATTGTTCGAGAACCTGCTGCAGTGCAACCCTGCAAACAGCCTGCGAGATCAAAGAGCGATATCCGGACACCCACGTATTTGAGTACTACCGCGATATCAGAACCTACGGCCGCGGTCAGGAAGAATACTATGAGCGTGCTTCTGAAAATAATGTGATTTTCTTTCGTTTTGAAGTGGACAGTCCGCCGGTTGTCGAAGCCGGGGAGGGTTCTAAACATGCTTTAAAAATAAAGGTTGCCGACACGTTGACCTTTGGCGAAGAAATCGAGGCGGAGGTCGACCTTGTAGTGCTGGCGGTGGGTATGGAGTCGAATCGTATCGGTGATTTGGTGGAGATGATGAAACTGCCCACCGGGGTCGATCGATTCTTGCAGGAAGTTCATCCCAAGCTGCGGCCGGTGGAACTTGCCAATACGGGCATTTTGCTGGCCGGAACCTGCCAGGCACCCATGGATATCGGTGAAGCCTGCTCCGCGGCCCAGGCTGCTTCCGTCAAGGCGTCATCATTGCTGGCCCGGGGATATGTTGAACTGGATCCCTTCGTGGCCGAAGTTAATTTTGATCGTTGCAGCGGCAGCGGTAAGTGTGTCGAAGCCTGTCCGGTTGATGAAGCCATTGTCCTGGCGGACGCGGAAATAGAGGGACAAACGGCAAAACGCGCCCAGGTAAACCCGGCCCTGTGCACCGGATGTGGTATTTGCGTGGCTGTCTGCCCTGACAATGCAGTGGATATCAAGGGATGGACCCTCAGACAATATGAGGAGATGGTGGACGCGATTGTGGCGGCTTAGAGTCTTAACTGTGAATTCTTTGCATTTTATGATCCGCCTGAG
>JBATKU010000205.1:0-23327 GCA_049669725.1 Desulfobacterales bacterium | reverse complement strand
TTCCTGAATCTTTTCCAGAAAGCAGACCGTCAGTCCTTCCAGGGACGACAGCGGGTCAAAGTCGTTAAAATTAGATATGTGGGGCAGACGGATAACGCCAATGGCAGGTTGGTTTGCGGGATTTTCAGATATCTGTTTCGGCTTTTCGATAACCACCGAATCTTCAGGTTCAATGTTGATATGGTTATACCAGGGAAGGACGCCGAACACCTTTTTCCCGGTTTTTTCCTCGATCCATTTCACACCGTCTTCGAACAGGCTGATATCGCCCCGGAAGCGGTTGATGACAAACCCTTTGATGAGGTCCTGCTGGGCAGGCGGCAGGCATTCCATGGTTCCGACTATTTGGGCAAAAACGCCGCCCTTGTGAATATCTGCCACGAGAACCACCGGGGCCCGGGCATATTCCGCCATGCGCATATTAACAATATCATTGCCCATCAGATTGACTTCAGCGCATGAACCGGCCCCTTCCATGATGACCAGATCGTAATCCTGACGCAAGCGGTCAAGCGCCTGGGTCGCGGTTTTAAAAAGGGTTTCTTTTTTTCTGTGGTAATCGGCCGCCGTGGTGTTTTCGCTGACCCTGCCGAGCAATACGACCTGGGAGCCGATTTCACTGGTGGGTTTCAGCAGGACCGGATTCATATCCACATGGGGGGCAATCCGGGCTGCTTCGGCCTGGACGATCTGGGCCCGACCCATTTCCAGTCCTTCCGGCGTAACCCCTGAATTATTAGACATATTCTGGGCCTTAAACGGCGCTACCCGGATACCCCGGTCGGCAAAATAACGGCAAAGGGCCGTGGTGATGATGCTTTTGCCGACATCGGATCCTGTTCCGAAAATTGCGATAGAGGGGGCTTTTTGTTTTGATTGTTCCATATATTAAACTTCGGGTACGGTTATCGAGAACAAATTGAACGTCGAACGGTTGTTACTTTTCGATTCCAACCCTGGCCTTGACTCCCTTGTTATAGTAATGCTTAACAGCTTTAACCTCGGACACCAGGTCCGCCCTTTCAATGACCTGGGAAACCGCTCCGCGCCCGGTTAAAATCAGTTCCACATCAGCTGGTTTTTGTTCGATAACGGCTACAAGGTCATCGACGGAAACTAAACCACATACCGCCGCCACATTGGCTTCATCAAGAATCACCATCTGGTGTTTGCCGGAAGAAAGGACTTTTTTGATCGTTTCCAATCCCTTTCGGGCTGCTTCGATATCCTCGGGTTCCGGCTTGCCTTTGACAAAACGACCCAGCCCGAACTGCTCCACGGTGATCAGATCGGCAAACCGTTCCAGAGCTTTGATTTCACTGTAGTCACCATTTTTTAAAAACTGGGCCATATAAACCTTAAAACCGGCGCCGGCTGCCCGGATCGCAAGTCCGATGGCCGCGGTGGTTTTGCCCTTCCCGTCTCCGGTGTATACCTGTACATAGCCTTTATTCATTTTTTGTCATCTCTTCCTATTTTGTATTTATTCGAATAGCCCCGCGGCGTAAACATGAAATCAAGATACCGGCTCGAGGTCCTGCTGCCGATAAATACCGTTGTCTGCATGTCCACGTGGGCCTCATGAAGTCTGTCCAGGGGGACAATTTCGATATTCTGGCTTTGACGCATCGCACTGACAACAATTCCCACCGGTGTGCGATGACTGCGATGTTTGAGGATGATCTGCTGGGCGCGTTCCAACTGCCACGACCGCTTTTTGCTTTTAGGATTGTAGAGTACAATCACAAAATCCGCGCCGGCAGCCGCCTCGATACGTTTTTCTATCAGTTCCCAGGGTGTTAACAGGTCGCTCAGGCTGATAACGGCAAAATCATGGGTCAGGGGTGCCCCGAGCAGGGAAGCGCCGGCTGACAGGGCCGGTATTCCGGGTACGATTTCAACGATCAAACCCCTGTGATCTGCCGGGACGTCATCCCTGCCTCCCGGCGGAACAATTGAGATGGCCTTACTTTGGCAGGTTTCAAATACCAGACCGGCCATGGCATAGATGCCCGGATCACCGCTGGAAACAAGGGCGCAGGATTTGCCTTTCAGGGCTGTCTCAAGAGCCGCTTCCACCCGTTTGACTTCCTGGGTCATCCCCGTACTGATGATCTCTTTGCCGTCAATCAGGGGGCGGATCAAATCAATGTATGTACTGTAGCCGGCCACGACCTTTACCGATACAAGGATATCAGCGGCCCGTTTGGTTAAATGTTCCGGGCTACCCGGCCCTATTCCGACGACAAAAAGTTGATTCGGGCGATGGCCACCGTCACGTTTTGGGTCGATTGCTTGGGAACGATCAGCGTTCCGTCCCCGGACGCCAGAATTGCTGCTGCTTCGCATACGCTTTTTACTCCTACATGTTTTTCAACTACCGGTGATGGATTTTTAATTCCCTTTACCTGATTAAGCTCCTCACGCTTAAAAAAGACGAGAGGCAGGTCAAGACTTTCCGCTACCGCGATCAATCCGGTTTCGTCATTTTTTAGATCAATGGATGCCAGACAGGTTAAGCTGGTTGATGCCAGCCGGTGGGATTCGATCACTTCCGTAAGATGGGCGCTGATTTCTTCCTTGTCGGTGCCACGGTTGCACCCAATGCCGGCAACCAGGCTGGGGGGTCGCAGAATCAGCACCCGTGATGGCAAATCACTAATAGCATCGTCAACATAGATGAATGTATTATTAGTTACAGTCTGTTGTAAACTATTTTTAATGTCGTACATAAAATTTTTAAAGTCTGCCGATTCTAATTTTAACAGCTTTTGTGCCAAAAAATTAAGCGGATCATGCACCCCAATCGTCTCTTTTTTGAGGAGCGCCATGTTCACGGATTTGATGGCCGCAGGATTTTCGATAAACAGGCCATTTTCCATGGCCAGCACATCAATGGCCGGAACCTCATTGATATCGGTGGCCGTGGTGATCACTGGATTGGCCCCGATGATTCGTGCTATTTTCAGGGTCAATTCATTGGCACCCCCGATATGACCGGATAAAAGACTGATGGCATTCTTGCCCAGGTCATCAACCACCACCACCGCCGGATCCATGGATTTGCTTTGTATCAATGGCGCCAGAACCCGCACGACGATGCCGGTCGCCATAATAAAAATGTGGCCGGTGTATTGACCAAATTTTTCTTCCAGCGTCGCCGAGAGTCTCTCAAATAAAATATGTGAGGTATTTCTTTCAGCTATGTTCCGTGAAACATAAATATCCGCATCCGGCAAGCTGTCTGCCAGTCGTTCAGTAAGTTTGACGCCGTTGGGAGTAACCGCCCAGACAGCTAGTTTATTTTGTTTCGGTGACACCATCCGCATTCAACCCCGGCATTCGTGCTTGAATTTCTTATCATACAGCTTCGATTTGTGCATAATGTCATCAGGATTAATAGCCAGTACCTTGCCGACAATAATCAGAGCGTGTTTGGTTATTTTTTCCGCTACAACCCTGGCGACAAGATCCTTTAGCGGGGTTAATATTATTTTTTCCTCCGGCTGACTGGCACGATATACGACGGCACAGGGTGAATTTCCACCATAGGCATGGCTGAGGATTTCAGAAACCTCGTCAATGGCGGACATACTCAAATAAATGGCCATAGAGGTTTGGTGCCTGGCCAGTGACGCCAGGTTTTCTTTCTCAGGCACCGGCGTGCGACCGGCCATACGGGTTAAAATCAAAGTCTGTGATACTTCCGGCAAGGTATATTCAATTCCCAGTGCGGCGGCAGCAGCAAAAGCAGCCGTCACCCCCGGTATAATTTTATAGGGAATCCCCAGTTTGCCAAGTTCCGCCATCTGCTCATACACGGCTCCGTAAAGACTGGGGTCACCGGTATGCAACCGAACCACCCGTTTGCCGTCAGCGTGGGCGGATCGGATTTCAGTGACAATTTCCTCAAGGTGCATCGAAGCACTGCTTAGGGTGCGTGTGTCGCTGCGGGTCCATTGAAGCAATGCTTCGGGAACAAGCGACCCTGCATAAATCACCAGGTCCGCTTCCATTAAGGCTTTCTGGCCCTTGACCGTAATAAGTTCCGGATCCCCGGGACCAGCCCCAACGAACAGCACCGGGTTGTCGAATGGGGAATGTGGAATGCGGAATGCAAAATTGTCGGATAAACTATCTTTTTTCGGTTGCTTTGACATTTTTATAACCCACAATTTTTTATATTTTTATTGAAATACTCGTGAATTCATATTCTTGCCATTTCCGCATTCCGAATTCATCAATTCCGCCTTCCGCATTCCGAATTCCGCATTCCAGTTACGATCCACACCGGATTCATCGCTTCCAGCCGTGCGGCCCACGGCATTTGGCGGCTGCGATTGATTTGAACCTGGATGATTTCGGTCTTAAAACCCTGCTTCTCCAGGGTTTCCCGGGCGGCCTCAACATTGGGGATGAGGACGGTATTGATGACCATCACCCCCTTCGGCTTTAGATATTGCGTCGCAGCGGTAATAATGGATTTCAACTGCCTGCCGCCGCCCCCGATAAAAACACGGTCAGGGCGGGGCAATTCTTCCAACCCCTGGGGCAACTCGGCTTGAATGACCTTCAGATTGCCGACGGCGAATCTTTTTTTGTTGTTCTTTATGTGTTTAACCCGGTCGGAATCTTTTTCAACTGCAAATATTTCCCCCTTTTTTATTATCAGCGCTGCTTCCATGGAAACCGAACCGCTTCCGGCCCCCAAATCCCAAAGGATATGATCTGCTGCAAGGTGCAGCTTTGAAAGGGTAATGGCCCTTATTTCGGATTTGGTAATTAATCCCCGGTGGTGGTCGTACCAGCTGTCCGGTGCACCCAAAAAGAGACGTTTTTGATCTTCTGCAGGGTTGGGGCTGCGCTTTAGCACAACCATGTTGGGATCCGCAAATGTCTTTTTTGCTGCTTCAGCCAGCGTATACCAGTTGACCTTTTCAGATTTACTCCCCAGGGCTTCCAGGACGCATATTTGATAATTAAAAAATTGATTTTCCAGCAAACGGCCAGCCAACCGGGCTGGATTGTTTTTGGGGTCTGTGAACACTGCAATTTTGTTATTTTCTTCCAAGGCCTTGAAAAGGCCACTCTCATTTTCGCGGCCGTGCAGGCTGATGACGCAAACATCGTCCCAGGGTTCCTTAAGACGTGCAAAGGCAGCCGCAATTGACGATATGTTTGGATATATGAGGGTGTTTTTCGCTCCAATAGCAGCCACCATTCGTCTGCCGATGCCGTAAAACATGGGATCGCCGGATGCCAGCACGACGACGCGTTTCTTTTTCCGTTCGTTTTTGACGAAACGAATAACGCCATCGATATCTTTTCCGATGACTTTTTGCCGGGCGCGGGATTCTTTAAATAGATTCAACAGACGTTTACCGCCCACCAGTATATCGGCCTTGTCGATAATCTCCAGGTGTCTTGCTGTCAGATCCTCCAGGGTCATCCCTATTCCGATGATGGTTACGGGTTTCATATAGGTAAATATCCTTCTCTTAAGGTTTCAGAATCAAAAACGACATTTCCCGTGTAGTCAAATATGATACTTTGAATAGCCATCCCCTGCCCGGCAAAGCGTTGCGCTGATTGGACAACCTGTTTTCCCACATGCGATATGACTCCGGGATAATCCTGGCCGATAATGTCGAAAGCATGCCGGGCCGTGTTGGCCGCTAAAATATGTTGCGCTAATTCCCGGTTGCCGGTGATCGTCAGCGCCCAGTCGGCCAATTTGTCCAGGGTCAGGCTGGCCTTGGCGGCATGGGTGTGGGGTACACCCTGGGCCATTTTCAGCGCCTTGCCAAAAAAGACAGCCAGGGTGGCCTGCTCAAAACCTTGACTGGCGGCGGCTTCCAGAGACATTTTGAAAAAATCACCTATCTGGATAAAGGCTTCTTCCGCCAGTTTGGGCCAGAGATGCTGGGCAAATCTTTCGCTGCGGCGGCCGGTGGTCAATACTACTTTTTTGATACCGGATGCCCGTGCCACGGATAAAGCCGATGTAATCGTGGCCATGAAGGCATCATGGGACATGGGTCGAACAATTCCCGTGGTTCCCAGAATGGATATGCCGCCCAGAATGCCGAGTCGGGCATTGAGGGTCTTTTCAGCTAATTTTTTCCCGTCCCGCACAAATATTTCGGTTTTAACCGTTCCGCTTAGGCCATGATTTTTCAGCACATCATAGATCGCCTGGGTAATCATTTTTACGGGGCCGGGATTAATCGCCGGTCGACCGGGTGGGACTTCCAGCCCCGGCTTGGTAACACGTCCCACCCCTTCACCGCCGCTGATGACTATTTCAGGCGGTTTGCTGCCGGACTGATTCTCGTTTGCAGCCTGAATGGATACCCGGGCACCGATTTCGGCCTTATGGGTGACATCCGGATCGTCACCGGCATCTTTTATTACCGTGCAAATGGCAAGGTTTTCATTTTCCAAGCGGCAATGGTGGGTCGGGATATAAATGTCGGCACCGGTCAGCAGCCGGATGCGTATCCGGGCAGGTTTTTTCCCATCCAGTATCATTTGCAAGGCGCCTTTAGTGGCGGCTGCAGCTGAGGTTCCGGTCGTAAACCCTGTACGCAGTTTGCGTTTCACAATTCGCCCCTACCCCACAAAATAATAAAATATACCCACAATCATAATACTCGTTACCCGAAACCCCTGTCCCATCAACAGAATTTGCGTCCCCATCTTAGGCGAGAATATTCCGATATAGCGGGGCAGCTGATGCCGCAGGGCCCGCACAGGAAAGGCCAGAATGTTTCCGATCAACAGGGCCACAACAGTCTGTTTGATGGTTAAAACACCTGCTTCCAGCAACGCACCGGCTGCTGCAAAACCGGATGTAAATTCTGCCGCAAAACTTAAAATAATCACCGACAGGGATTCCATCGGCATAAAAGAGGTGACAACATATCCGGCCAGAGCCTCGCGTAACCACAGGAATAGGCCCATTGAATTTAAAACAAATACCAGGGTGTAAATGGGGACCACAACCACCGTAATTTTTGCGATTCTCCGGGGCAGCCGGGATTTGACCCGGTTCCAGATATCGTTCAAAGCCTTTTTATTGCTCGCCGGAGTATTTTCTGCTGCGCCCGGATACTCTATCACAAGTGACGGCAGCATCAGGCGACCATACAACAGAAACAAAACCGTTCGCAGCAGGACGGCCAGGAAGGTAATTAAAAAATACAGACCTCCTGCCCAGCCGGTAAGTGGAATGACAATAAAAAATGTGGTCGGCAGGTGCAGGAAAAACGCCGGTAATTGATTGATGAAATTTGACAAAAACAACTGCCGGCGGGTGATATGGCCATCTTTGAAAAAATACAGCAGCATGGCATTGGCGCTGACACCGGAAAAAAAGGCGGTGGTAAAGGCCGCGCTGCAGTGATCGCCCAGGTGGCCGAATCGAAACAGAGGCCGGGCCAAAACAGCCATATGTTTTATCCAGCCCGAAACTTCGATGACTTGCCCGACAAACAGCCCGATGGCGATAAACAGCATCAAACGTGTCAGGGGCCACAACAGTCGGGAGACGAGTTGAGCAGCATCCAACCCCTTAATCAGCATCAGGGCGCCCAATATGATGATCAACGAAATCCCCAGGGATACGAACAAAGATCTGGTAGATGCTTTGTCGTTTTTCTTAGCAACTTCAGAGTTATCCGTAGAGCGTCGTCTTTCGTTGGTAATTATAGGTTCCAGGGTTCAGTCCATTCGTTGGCCTGAAAAGCGGCCAGTCTAAGCAAAAAAAGAAACTTTGGTAATGTAGCTTCTATACTGGTTAACTAAAAAATGAACATCGAACATCGAACGTCCAACATCGAATATGGTATTCTGTCAATTAAAAAAAAGAATGAGCAATATAAATCTACCTTTAGAGATTCAATTCGGCTGAGCCGTTCGGCCCTCAGTTTACAGCCGAAGGGCTCATCGCAGGCTGCGATTCGCTTGTCTAAAAATAGATAAAGCGCAGCGCCATCAATATTGAACGTTGGATGTTCGACGTTCAAGCTGTTAACTGTTCTTGCCAGGCGGAGTTTCATATAAGGGTTCTCCGTTCATCTTTCGCTGGTGCCATTATTGCTTGCTTGTTTGGTTAAAATAAGGGTCCAGTAATCGGGTTTGCGTTGGCTTAATTCTCCGATATCGTTTATAATTTCCTCATCCGGGTGTCCGCAGCTCTTGACACCCACACAACTGGAATATTTTCCGGATTCGTCAATGGCGGCCTTGATGTCGGTTACGTTGCGATAGGCTTTTAAAAAAACGATATTTTCCGGTTTGCCGCACAGTTCCCGCAAACGATTTCCCCCTTTAACGCCGGAAACTATCATAAGTGATTCCTCGCCTTCCACCAGCGGTGTATTCAAACGGGCAGCAGCCGCCTGGTACGAAGTGATTCCGGGCACTGTTTGAGCCTCCAGGTGGGGTGCCAGCTTTTGAACATACTTTAAAATATAGCCATAAGTGGAATAGGTCATCGAATCTCCCAGGGTTAAAAAAGCCACGTTTCGTCCCTTTTCAAGTTCCGCGATAATGGTGTGGGCGTGTTCCTTCCAGGCTTTGCGGGTCTCGTTTTTATCCCGGGTCATTGGAAACCTGAGCATTTTTATCGTTGCGCTGTCGGGGATATGCTCCCTGGCAATGTTGACCGCCAGGCTGTGATTGTTTTTTGTGGATGCCGCTGCAAATACAATGTCGACCTGATTTAGAATTTTTGCAGCTTTTATGGTGATCAGGTCAGGGTCACCCGGTCCCACACCGATGCCATATAAAGTTCCCGTCTTTTTGGTCATGATGTCCTCTAAAATATGCCAATTTTGGATTTCAGATTTTGGATTTCGGATGTTAATAAGGAATACATCCTATTTAATATTTTCCCTTTGCCTTGTGCCATCAATGCTGGATACTCGATATTCGATGCTTGATTCTCGATGATTCTCTGACTTGTCCGCAATGCAGATTATCAGGTGCATCGAGCATCCAGTATCGAGTATCAGGCCTCTTCTGCGGCCATGATGGCCAGGGCATTGACGACGCTGGCCGCCAGATTTGAGCCCCCTTTGCGGCCCACATTCGATATATAGGGATAGTCCAGTTCCATGAGCACTGCTTTGGATTCGGCGGCGTTCACAAATCCCACCGGCAATCCGATAATCAAGGCCGGGCGTGCCTTTTTTTCTTTGACAAGTTCGGTGAGACGCATCAAAGCCGTCGGCGCATTCCCGATAACGTAAATGCCGCCTTCCATTTCGCCAACGGCCATATCCACCGCAACCCTGGCCCGGGTAACACCGGCTGTTTTGGCATTACGGTGAATCATTTGATCATTCATAAAACAGACAGTGGAAGCGCCGAATAGGTCTAATTCTTTTTGGCGGATACCCACCCGGGCCATGTTCGTATCGGTAATGACCTTTTTGCCGCTTCGAATGGCATCGAGGCCCGATTTTATGGCATCCGGATGAAACCGAACCATGTCCTTGTATTCAAAATCAGCCGAGGTATGGATCATCCTTCTGACGATTAACCACTGTTCATGTGATAGATTGTGTTCCCCGACTTCCTGTTCAATGATTTTAAAGCTCAAATTTTCTATTTCATCAGGTTTCATGTTCACTTTTCCTTTTGGCGCTGAAAGGCCAGGCAATTATCGACAAAATATTTCGCTGCCTCCGGCTGGCTGCCGAAGTGCAGATGATTGTAACTTCCCAGGGTTCGCTTCGTCAGATAGCCATCCGGCGGCTTATCGAGCCCTGATCTATCTGAAATCCGGTAGGCGTTTTGAACATCCGGCGTGTTTGTCGTAAGCTCTGAATAATGGAATTCATGACCCCGAAGGATCATTCCCGAATCTCCGATAACCGTCCTTTTCGTCAGTGTAATTTCCCGGTAACCGAGGGCTTTGAGCCTGGGGAACATTCGGGTTGTAAACGGGAAGCAACCCGCCATGGGATAGCGATTGCCATGCTGATCAAATAAGGATTCACACAAATACATAAATCCCCCGCACTCTCCATAAATGGGCATACCCGCGTTACTTTTTTCCTTGATCCTTTCGCGAAGTTTACGGTTTTCAGCCAGTTGGTGCCCAAACAGTTCCGGATATCCCCCCCCGAGATAAAGCCCGTCAATATCCATAGGCAGATCGTCACCGGCAATTGGTGAAAAAAAGACAAGTTCTGCACCCTGCCCTTCCAGCAATTCGAGATTATCCTGATAGTAGAAGCAAAAGGCGCTGTCCCTTGCGACTGCGATTCGTACGCACTTATCCCTCATATCCCCTGAACGCGGTTCACGGCACGTGGAAGCGTTAATTTCCGGCAAGTAATTGACCAATAAATCCAGATCAACACTCTTTTCAACCATATCAGCCAAAAGATTAACGGTTTCCTGATCAAGCGCATGGTCTTCCCGGGTGACCAGCCCCAGATGCCTTTCCGGAATCGCAATTTTTTCGTCATTCACCAGGCCGCCCAGACAGGGAATGGCGACATTTTCCTTAACCGCATCCATCAGATATTGCAGGTGCCGATGGCTGCCGAGATTGTTAAAGACCACACCTGCAAACGACAACCCCGGATCAAAGCGCTCGAAACCCATTATAACTGCAGCGGCACTGCGGGCCATACTTTTGGCATCAACCACCAGTAAAACGGGAAGTCCCAGCCATTTGGCCATTTGGGCGGTTGAACCGGCCTCGCTTTTTCCGTCATAACCATCATAAAGCCCCATGACGCCTTCTATGACGGCCATGTCGCTGTCTTGGGTGTTTTTCTCAAAGCTTTTCAGGTTATAGTCTTTCGACAACATCCAGCCATCCAGATTACGACTGGTTTTCCCGGTGATCCGGCTGTGATGACCCGGATCAATGAAGTCAGGCCCCACCTTGAATGGCGCAACGCCCAACCCTCTCCTTGCCATAGCTGCCATGATGCCCAGGGATATTGTCGTTTTTCCAGAGCCACTCTTGGTTCCGGCGATAACTACTCCTTTAATGGTGACCTCCCTTTGAATTGAATATTGATTACGGGCTTTTAGCGCCATATAAAATTTCTAATGATTTCCCGCTAAAGTCTTCCGGATATAGAATCTTTCCGATATTATAAATGCCATTCAATAGTCTCATGGTCGGGCGTGAAACGATCTGTTCATCAATAAAATAGACCTCTCCGTCAGCCACGGCCTTCATGGTTTTAAAACCCGGTTCGTTCGTAATAAGCTTCATGGTGGGTTTGTTCATGGCACCGAACTGGGCCAGATAGACATCAATTTCTCGACCGTGGGACAAAATGCGCTCCTTACCATAATAAGCGATATTGGTGTTTCGCACCGGTTTGGCATCTGTCGCAATGTTGAAACCGCCGGCGGCTTCAAGGGCAAATACCGCCATCGAATCCGGGGTAAACGTTTTCATTTTGCTGTGGATGGCTTCAAAATACACTCTTTTTTTTCTGATTTTTGCGTCGGTCAACAATTTGAAACCTGAGACCGCAGCCTTAAATTGCGAAACCATCTCCAGGGCCTGTTGCTGTCTTCCACTGAGAAGTCCCAGTATCTGCCAGTACATGTACATGTCTTCAATATTAGCGGGCTGCAGTGAAATTATCGTGATGCCGTTTTTTTCCAGCATGGAGATAAATTGCGGATACCCGCGATCGATCATGGGCCGGATGATGACCAGGTCCGGGCGGGCCGCTAAAAACTTTTCAGGATCCTCCCGATACGAAAACACCGACTTTTGCAAGGCCTGCGGCGGATAGGTCTCATGCCGCGACACGCCGATGATTTCATTGTCCAGTCCCAGATTGAACAGGTTTTCCGTATGTGCACCGTAAAGGGAAATTATGCGCTTAAAAGGCTTCTCGACCACCACGGTTCTTCCGGCCTGATCGACAATCTGGTTGTCGTCTTCAATCCGGCTATCAGCGGCGGCGGATTCTTTTATAACGCCACCGTAAACCAGCGCAAAAAAGACCGCCAGGGTAAGGCTGAGTTTGATCGATCGGATTACCATAGCTCACTTTTTATATACGACCTGCAGGGACTGGGAATATGATTCATGATAGACCTTGGCTTCGATGTTAAATACTGTCTGCAGGGTTTCTGGATTCAACACCGTCTGGGTGGTACCGTGGGCTGCAATCTTTCCGCCGGACATAAAAATAAGATAATCACAATAACCTGCAGCCAGGTTGATATCCTGCATTACGGCGACCACCGTACTCTCGTTTGTTTTGACTCTTTGCTCGGCGATATTAAAAAGGCTTATCGAAAAATTAATGTCCAGGTTAGACGTGGCCTCATCCAGTATCAACACCGGCGTATCCTGGGCCAGAGCCCGGGCGAATACCACCCGCTGTCTTTCTCCCCCGCTCAGCTCGGTGATATAGCGATTGGCAAATTCATTTATTTCAGTCAGTTGCATAACATTCTGCAGAATATTTAAATCATCCGATGAGGGGGCGGCGAATCTCGGAATGTGCGGATAGCGCCCCATCATGACAATCTCCTTTACAGTAAATGGAAAATTTATATAAAAATTCTGGGGCACCAGGGCGATTTCTCGGGAAAGTTCCTTTTTTGAATACGATGAAAGTGCCCTGCCGTTGTAACTTATCCGTCCTTCTGCCGGGAGCCGGTGCCGGGACAGCAGATCCACCATCGTCGTCTTCCCGCTGCCGTTGGGTCCGATGATCCCATAAAATTTACCGGGGACCAGGGCAATGCTGATATCGTCGATTACTTTTCTATCCGCGTAATTAAAGCTGATATGGCTCAATTCAAAAGGCATTAAAAAAACTCATTGGAGTATTGGAGTGATGGAGTATTGGATCTCCCGCTTTTCCCATTACTCCAATACTCCATCTCTCCAGTACCCCGCTTGGGTGATAGCTAAATATATTTTCCATAGATACAAAGTGTTAGAACTGAATGCAAGTTCCTACCCGCCCCGCCTGGCTGTCTGCTGTTTACGGAAAATATAGCAAAAGAACGGTCCGCCGATTAAAGCCGTAAGCACACCGATCGGTACTTCCGAGGGCAATACTGCCCGGGTAATGGTGTCGGCTACCAGCAGCAAGATAGCACCAGCCAGGAGCGATACCGGAACCAGACGACGGTTATCCGGACCGGTGATCAGTCTCATCATGTGGGGAACCAAAAGCCCCACGAATCCAATGATTCCTGAAACAGAAACACAAATTGCAGCCACCAGAGAGGCCGTGATCAGCAACGTAATGGTGACTCTTCTGGTATCCACTCCCAGAGAAGAAGCGGTGCGATTTCCCAGGGACATCAAATTCAAATCCCGGGCATAAAAGATAAAAACACAAAACCCGATGCCGACCAGCGACAATGTCAGTGACACATCCATCCAGGTTTTGGATCCGAAACTTCCCATGAGCCAGAAGATAATTACCGCCACCTGCTCATCCGCTATATATTTTAAAAAACTGATGCCGGCCGAAAGTATGGCAGCAACGATGATGCCGGATAAAATCAAATTGTTTGAAGATACGCCGCCGCTTGACGACGAAAGATAGATGACAAAGAGCAAGGTGCCGACGGCCCCGACAAACGCAAACAGCGGCACCGAGTAACTTCCCAGCAGTCCGATATTTAGCAGCAGTGCCATGGATGCACCCAAAGCCGCACCGGCCGAAACCCCCAGCGTATAAGGATCGGCAAGTGGATTTAAGAGAATTCCCTGAAAAACCACTCCGGATATTGCCAGCCCGCCCCCAACAATCGCGGCGCTTAAAATACGCGGCAATCGCACATCGATGACAACCACAGGAAATAGTTTGTCCAGGCCTTCGATAAATGGCAGTTGGCCGGATATTTTGGTCAGAATAATTTTTGCAACCGCATCAACGGGTATTTTTATATATCCCATTCCCGTTGAAACAATAATTACGGCGGATAGTCCGATGATTAATAAAAAAATCTGGATGGCCGTCGAATAGATATAACGGTTTTGAAAACCAGGCGGCAGCTTTTTTGAGTCGGGCGACATCTTTTTATCCAAAGAAATGCCTAAAATTAAGGTATTCTATCGATTTAATTTAAAGAAAAAGCAAGTTATGCGATTATATTCATTAACTGATTTATGGTTTTTCATGCTGAAAATACCAGTCGTTTATAAAAAAGACGGAGCGAAGCGACACCACAATTTTAGGCATTTTAGGCACTTTAGCTCATTTTAGGCATTTTTCGGCTCTGATCATTACCAATAAAAAAACCCTTCAAGCTGAAAAATGCTTGAAGGGTTGCACCCAGTTTTCTTAACCCTTTGATTGCTGTTAGCTATTCCGATGCCCGCAGACAGACAGCAATATGCCAAGGCAGGTCTTCTGGCTCCCCCGCCCTTTTAGCAACCTTCCCATAACGATCAATCGAAACAGTGGCAATCGAGGCTAAAAGGGTTTTTCACGCTTTGCAGTGAAAAGCCGGGGTTACAGCGGCGGGACCACTCCCGATTTTCACGGGATTCCCTATTAAGCTTACGCACCTTAACGTGAATTGAATATATAAAAAGGCCCATTGTGTCAAGGTTATTGTGTATTCTGGGTCTATTCAAAAAAAACATTGACAACCCCTTCCGGATAATTTATCAGAACTGCAAAAATTAATCGTGATGCTTTATGGTACCCTCCGGGGGCTAAAAGGGAAACCGGTGCAACTCCGGTGCGGACCCGCCGCTGTGATCGGGAACGAAACCCGCCGATTTCGTTATCAGTTATGGGTTATTCGTTAATTGTATATTAGCATTTGATAATGAAATATGCCACTGGGATTAATTATTCGACGGTCTATTATCGAATAACGCCTGATGTGCGAAGCACATCAGGCCCGGGAAGGCGCGGGGAGTAGATTGATCCGAAAGTCAGAAGACCTGCCATAAGGTTCATGTTTGCGGAGAAGGCAAATCCCCAGGCTAACTATACGCCTGGGGATTTTTTTTGGCACCGGGAGCGCTAAATTATTCTTTGGCCGGGGGACTGTCGAAGGCTTAATGAAATGCTAAAGAGGGGGAATTTAATGATGAATCTGAAAGAAATCGTAACGGCTATTCAACCCATCGATCAAGAGTGGATAACAAAGGCCAGGGAAAGGACCGCACAGCTGGTAATGCCCACCCGTGCCCTGGGAAGGCTGCATGAGATTTCCGAACGGGTGTGCGGCATCCGCAAGACGCTGCAGCCGTCAACCAAACGCAAAGCCGTGCTGGTAATGGCAGGCGACCACGGGGTTGTCAGCGCAGGGGTCAGTGCCTATCCTCAGGAAGTGACCGGCGGCATGGTTCAAACATTTCTTGTCGGCGGTGCCGGCATCAATGCCATTTCCCGGCAAGTGGCAGCCGAGGTGTTTGTGGTGGATATGGGCATTATCGCCGAGTTGAACGGGCTGGATTTGCCGGGAAGCGATCATCTGATTACACATAAAATTGCGCCCGGTACTGCCGATTTTACCCAGGGCCCGGCGATGTCAACTCAGGAAGCGGAGCAATCAATATTGCTCGGGTTCCAGGAAGCAACCAAACTATATCAAAACGGTGTTGAGATCCTCGGAACCGGTGACATGGGTATCGGCAATACCACCCCGTCGGCCGCCATTGGCGCCGTTATCTGCGATGTCGGTCTGGACAAAATGGTCGGCCGCGGTACCGGAGTGGATGATGACGGGCTGGCGCGTAAGCGGGACGCAGTTTCACGTGCCATTGAGGTGAACAAGCCGGTCGCCGATGACGGCCTGGATGTGCTGGCAAAAGTAGGAGGGTTTGAAATCGGCGGTATCGCCGGTTGTGTGCTGGCCGGTGCGTATCACCAGCGCCCGGTTGTTATCGATGGGTTTATTTCAACAGCCGGCGCGCTGATTGCCAATACGCTGTGCTCCACGGTGACGGACTATCTGTTTGCCGGACATTGCTCCGAGGAGTCCGGTCACCGGTTTATGCTGGATTACTTAAAACTGGATCCCATTCTGGATCTCGGCATGCGACTTGGCGAAGGTACCGGCGGAGCGCTCGCCATGAGCATCATTGACGGTGCCGTCAGGATTTTCAAAGAAGTGCTGACTTTTGAAGAAGCAGGCGTGGTCGATAAAGAAACGTGAAGTTAAACATAAATTCTTAATCAAGTATTGCCATGCAGGACCAATAGATTCAGTGGTGTTGCTTCTTTATCGGCAAATTCGAATTACGAAACCCGAAATTCGAAACAAAAATTTAAATCCGAAAATTCCAATGTCAAAAACAGAGAATCTACTATTTTAGTTGAGTTAGAGTCATCATTTTTGGTCATTAGGATTTTGGTCATTGAGATTTGTTTCGCATTTCGATATTCGGATTTCGGATTTATTCAGTTTTTTGGAACTTCTTACTGTAATGCCTGGTAACACTTTGTTTGACACGACCAGATCATAGGGCTACTCCCACTTATCGTCTCCTTTGTTCTCCAGATCGATGGTATCGTTCGTAGATGGGCTATTTTGCTGGTGCTTGGCTCTGTATTCTGAATCGAAAGAGGTCACGGTCCCGCGGTCATTGATAAATGAGCTCAGCAACCAGCTGATACTGCTGATCAGTAATGATCCGAATATAGCCGACCAGAAACCAACCACCTCAAAACCGGTGATAACACCGGATGCCATTTTTAGCATCAGGGCGTTGATGATAAAGGTAAACAAACCGAGGGATAAAATATTGATTGGAAGTGTTAGCAGAAGGGCAATCGGTCTAAAGAAGGCATTTAGGATACCGAGTATAGCAGCAGCCAGGAGTGCCGATAGGAATCCACCTATACGGATGCCTTCAAGGAGATAGGATGTAAATACGATGGCAACCGTTAAGGTCAACCATCTGACAATAATTCCATTCATTAATGTTGTTACAGATTGTTAATCTTTTCCCTTAACAAATGGGAACATCTAAAAGTGACCACCTGACGTTGCGCCAGCATCATATCATCACCGGTAGCGGGATTTCTTCCTCTTCTCGCCTTTTTTCCCTTAACGCAAAATTTGCCGAATCCGCTGATGAGAACATCTTCACCAGTTTCCAAAGAATTCTTGATCTGTTCAAGCAGAATCTCAATCAATTCGGCGGATCGGTTTTTAGGGAATCCGAGTTCATCGTGAATGGCATCAACAATATTGGCTTTTGTCAGTGTCATTGATCAGTTGCTCCTGTGCGTCAAAAGGGAACTCAAGTTTGATAAATTATAATAACGGCGCCAAGTTAAATAAAACTTTCAATTTTGTCAAGAGATTATAAGCACTGAAACCATATTAACTTTTGTTTGTCATAATATTTGGCTGATTTGGCAAAAGTTGTCAATAACGATTACGTCATATTTGAGTTAAAAGAAGAAAAATAATGCCAATTTAACAGTTCTTTGTCTATTTTGCGATATTTGGCAGCCGCATTATTTAATTCGATTGGTATCATCAAATAATCTAAACCGGGACCGTAGCTTTGTAAAAGACGGCGTCACCTTGTATGGTATAAGATATAGCTGCAGCGGAAACGAAGACAGAATCACCTTTTTCGATATGAAGGATATGTTTGTTGCCGCTATCCGCAAGATGGGCCTCCCCTTCGGTACACAGCAGGATTTGTGCACTTTGCAAATTTGAGTTCCGGTAAAACTCGCCTTCTGTTATCGATATGGCAGATAGAACAAATTCTTCGGCAAAACTATCATAAATCCTTTCGATTTTTCTTTTTTTCTTCTCTTTCAGAATTTCGACCTGCCGGGGCTTAAAGTTAAGTACTTTCAACAACTCCGGCACATCGATGTGTTTGGGTGAGAGTCCTCCTCGCAAAACGTTATCGGAATTGGCCATTAATTCAATGCCAACGCCTTTCAAATAGGCGTGGAGCTCTCCGGCAGGCAAAAACAGGGCCTGCCCCGGTTTTAACTGGATGAGATTTAGAAAAAGCGGTGAAAGAATGCCGATATCGAGAGGATATTCATAGGAGAGTTTTGTCATCCAATGAAATGCTGGGTTTTCATCTGACCGCTGCTTCGCATTTAGGGTTGCTTCATCAATCACTCGTTTTTTTTGTTCGGTGTCCATGGACATCAAATCGGTAAAAATTAGTTTCAATCCCCTGGAATCCGCCTGTTTTCTTAACTGAGCCATTTCAATGTTCAGCCCGACAGGGCAGATTTTCCCCATCAGGGAGAGAATATCGTCGATCTTTCTAAAACCACACAAGGCCCAGAAAGAAGATAAAGCACAAAGACACTCCGGTTTGTGATTATCATCTTTATAATTCCGATGTGCGGCATTGATGGGAATCTCCTGCTTGTTTTCGTTTTCGAACCCCTTTCTGGCCAGTTCCAGGCTAGGGTGGGCCTGAATGGAAAGCGGTTTGGCCGCCGCCAGTACCTTAAAAAGATACGGCAGCTGGTTGTGGAATTTTTTAGCGACCTTTTCTCCCAGAATATTTTGAGGATCTATAGCGATTAAGTCAGCCAAAGATATCCACTGACCCTCATAATTGATCAGAGATGGGGCTTTGGGATGGGCGCCCATCCAGAGCTCGGCCATAGGTTCGTGGGATTCCCCTCCCCCCCCGAGAAGCGCCTGAATGGCAGTAGTAGATCCCCAGGCATATTTTTGTACCGTGTTTTTTAGTAATCCAATGGTAAGCATGATTTATCCAATACATGGCAAGCGGTTAATTGCAAAAAAGATTTATGTTTTTTTCAAAATGGACGATATAAGAAATTGATATCGAAGCAAAATTTGAATGACTGGTTTGCTGTTTTTGAGAATGGTGGATCGGAATGACATATCTGATACAGTGCTGATTGGCCTAATATGGTGACTCCCCGGAATTTTCATCTGACATTCTCATGCCGCTTGATGGCGTGGCATAGGTTTATAATATACTGAATTCTTGACCAATATCGATTAGTGTTATATAATAACCACAATAACCAGTCTTCTTCAAACGTCCAGGCCGACGGTCTTTTATACTGCTTTTCTAAAATAAGTTCCGAAATACAGAAGGCTGAATAAGTGGTTGTAGAAAAAAACCTTCGCATAACGGAATGTTTTTTGACAACTACTTTAACATATAAACCAATAGTCAGAATTTCAAGCTTATAAACCAATATGATCGTAATTGAATCAGCTGGCATTACTGACAGGGGTAAAAAGCGGCAGGCCAATGAAGATTCCCTGTTTCTTGAAGATACCCTGGGGCTATATGTAGTTGCTGACGGCATGGGGGGCCATCTGGCCGGTGAGGTCGCGAGCAGACTGGTGGTCGAAACCATCGGAGACTACATCAAAAGTTGCCAAGAAAACGCTGAGGCCGAAAACCCTATTTGTTGCGATGAAACCCTCTCCAAAGAAGCAAACCGGCTTCTTTCCGGAATCCAATTGTCAAATAAAGTCGTTCATGAAGCAGCCCGTGGCAACAGCTCCTATCGCGGGATGGGTTCAACCGTTTCGGCAGTTTATTTCACCGATGGTACCCTCATTGCTGCCAATGTTGGTGATAGCCCGATTTACCTCATACGCGACGGTAATGTCAAGCTGCTGTCAGTTCCCCATACCGTGCTCGCTGAACAGGCGGCCCTTAACCCGGAAAATGCCGATAAACTGGGAATGGAATTCAGACACGTGTTGACCCGGGCCATGGGCACAGAAGAATCCGTAAAAGCAGATATTTATGAACTTCAATGCTTTAAAGATGATATCCTGGTAATCAGCTCCGATGGCCTGAGCGACAAAGCATCCCCGGATGAGATCCAGAAACTGGTTGACGGCAATGGGTCTGATGCGGCCTGTCAGAGACTTGTTGATCTGGCCAATGATCGCGGCGGCGATGACAATGTCACGGCAATCGTACTGAAGGTCAAAATGGTTAAAAACACACCGATTAAATTTCAGCGCCTTGTTGCAATGGCTAAAAGAATATTTTTCAGGCTAACCAATAAAAATCGAATCTAAATCAGGGGCTTTGTTCCACCGGCTGCATGCCGCAGGGAATAGCCGAAGCATTTCGAGACATTCAATATGCCGACCTTAGGCTTAAATTTTAAAGACAAACCGCTCAGAGATTATCGACTGCAAAAGGGCAGTTCGCTGACCATCGGCCGGAAAAAAAATAATGATGTCATCATCGACAACCTGGCGGTATCCAGTCATCATGCCAAGATAGACTCGGTGGGTGACGGGTTTGTGTTGATTGACCTCCAGAGCAAAAACGGGTCATTCGTTAATGAGAAACAAGTTTCCTCGCATTGGCTGAAACAGGGAGACATTATAAACATCGGCAAACATTCTCTCGTCTTCTGTTATTCCGAGGAGGAGGATGTGCCCGAGGACGAATCCGATGAAATTGAAAAGACCATGGTGATGGATACAAGCCAATATCGATCCATGATAAATAAGAGCAAACCGAAGGCGGCCAAACCGCCTGTTAGCACTAAAAGAACAGAAACCATCGGTATCCTGAGTTTCCTGAACGGCGGCAACGGCAAATACATATGCCGCAAATCGATCACCAAATTAGGGAAAAATCCCGATTCGGATGTTGTCGTTAAAGGTTTCATGGTTGGAAGCACATCGGCTACCATCAGCAGAAGACCGGATGGCTTCTATTTGAGTTATGTCAGTGGTATGTCTCGGCCAAAAGTGAATGAGAAGAAGGTCAAGCAGGAGACGATTCTAAATGATCTTGATATTATTGCAATCGGCGCCACCAAGCTGCAATTTTTTGAACGCAAGCCCCGGAAATTGAAAAAAAGCTGAGCAAAAACCCAGCCCGCCCCGCAAGCGTCACCCGAATAGACTTTCAGTCAGGATATTAAATTTATTGCTGTTGACTGGTCACTTCTGCCCGATTGTGGATTCTTCCCCACAAAAATGATATAGCTGGATACATGAAAATCGCCTTTATCCATTATCATTTAAAAACCGGTGGGGTCACGACGGTTTTAAAACAGCAAATGGGTGCCATATCAGACCAATGGCAGGCCCTTATCCTTACCGGGCTTCCCCCGGACTCCCCCTCCACCGCCCAATTCGTCCATATTCCCGAACTTGGTTACAACAGTCATTATTATAAAGACCAATTTGACACGGATAGCGTGGCCCGGACTATTCTTGGAGCCATCCATTCAAGGTTTAACGGTCCCTGCGACGTGCTTCATGTTCATAACCCTACCCTGGCTAAAAACAGTCAGTATTTAAGACTATTAAAATCTTTGCAGAAACGGGGTGCCAATCTCCTGCTGCAAATTCATGATTTTGCCGAAGATGGGCGTCCCCAGGCCTATTTTACCGAAGAATATCCGTCTGATTGTCATTACGGTGTTATTAACGAACGGGACTATGATATTTTGCTAAATGCCGGTTTAAAACCGAACGGATTGCATTTGCTCGCGAATGCCGTCGATTATCACAGGCGCACACCGCTGCCGATCGGATCCCAAATACCCATGACCTTGTATCCGGTTAGAGCGATTCGGCGCAAAAATATCGGTGAGGCTATCTTATTGTCCCTTTTCTTTCAGAATGAAGGAACCCTGTCCATCACGCTGCCGCCCAACAGCGCGGCTGATATCCGGAGCTATAAAGACTGGAAGATATTTGTTAAAGATCAGAATCTAAAAGTGGAGTTTGACCGGGGATTGTACAATGATTTTGAAAAGAATATGATGTCAGCTGATTCGCTGATTACCACCAGCATCACTGAAGGGTTTGGTTTTTCTTATCTCGAACCCTGGCTGTTTGGTAAGTTGCTCTGGGGCCGAAAGTTGCCCGATATTTGTCGTGATTTCGAAAATAAAGGTGTTCAACTGCAACACCTTTACACCCAACTCCTGGTTCCGGTCGATTGGATTGGTTTCCATCAATTCCAAACGAATTGGATCCATTGTGTGCAGCAAGCCTGTCGCCTGTTCAACTACAGGGTTGACGCTGTTTTCATCCAGCAGGCATTTGATGTGTGCACCCAGGACGGTAACATTGATTTTGGGCTGCTGGATGAGGGATCGCAAAAAAAAGTTATTGCCGATCTGGCCGGGGGCCGTAAAAAGCCTGACAGGCTGTTGGAGTTGAATCCCTTTCTGAGCAATCCCGGATATGTGTCAGACAAAATCAGTTTAATCCAGCACAACCGAGATGCTATTGAACGAAGTTACAATCAAAAACAATACGGCCGAAATTTGCGCAAAATATATAAGCGGGTAGCAAAAACGGCCGTCAGACAACACATCGACAAAAAGGTCCTGATATCAGCCTTGTTAGATTTTGAAAAATTCAGTCTGTTAAAGTGGAGCGAGTACGTTAGGTAAAGAATCACTCCTATATTCCGTATCGAATTTTTTCGATATTAGCTAAATCTCTGAATATTTATTTGGAAACCGAATTTAATTATGCAGAAAAAGTCCATTCAAAAGTATTTTCACCCGATGAAACCGCTGCCGACTTCTACACCGGCCCGGGGCGATCTCAGGGGAAAAATCGAATGCATACTGTTTGATATTTACGGCACCCTGTTTATAAGTGGCTCAGGAGATATCAGTCTTGCTCTAGAAAATTCGCCGGCGCAGGATCACATGAAACAGTTGCTCAACAAATATGCCATTTCAAAACCCCCCCGACGAATTTTAGAAAAATTTTTTGACAGCATTCAAACCCGACACAGGGTACTTCGTAATGAGGGGGTTGACCATCCGGAAGTGATTATTGAGCAGATATGGCGCCAGGCACTGGAAATCGATGATCAAACCATCATCAGAAAGTTTGCCGTCGAGTTTGAGTTAATTGCCAATCCGGTAAGTCCCATGCCCCGTCTTGAATCAATGTTGTCTGCCTGCCGGCAAAAAGATATGTTGATGGGCATCATTTCCAATGCCCAGTTTTATACACCCTTCTTGTTCCGCTGGTTTTTAAATTCAGAAATTGAAGATCTGGGTTTTGACCCCGGGCTGCTGTTTTACTCCTACCAATACGAAGTGGCGAAACCTTCACCCACTCTGTTTAAAATGGCTGCCGAAAAGTTGGGTTCAAGAGGGATTCAACCGCTATCGGTCCTTTATGTCGGCAACGACATGCTCAATGATATCTATCCGGCCAATGCTATTGGTTTTCAAACAGCCCTTTTTGCAGGTGACCAGCGGTCCTTGCGTTTGAGAACCGATGATCCCCGCTGTGTTGACCTGAAGCCAGATCTGGTGTTGACGGATCTGGGACAACTGCTTAAACACATTTAGTGTTTTTTCACAAATACCTGAATCCATCTGGGAAACTATCTTGGAAATTTTACCAGGTGACGGGGA
>JBATKU010000204.1:0-31092 GCA_049669725.1 Desulfobacterales bacterium | reverse complement strand
TTTCACCCTGCGGGCGAGCCGGAGGCTTTCATATGCTGTGTTATTAAGGGCTCAGCATAGTCCACTATAGCTTCGCCCTTAAGTGCCTTGCATATGAAAGCCTCCGACTCGTGCAAAATCCAGGTATTAGACTGGCTCTTTTTTAAATATTGCATATGTCACCAGCCCTTTGGCGATAAGCCTATCCTTATCGTCCCGGACATCTACATCCCCAATGGCCGTCATCGTTCCTTTATGGACAATTTTGGCCTCGGCAACTATTTCTCCACTGGTAAAAGGTCTCAGGTAATTAATTTTCATTTCCAGGGTCGATATGTTTTCGTCCTGATTAACAAGTCCGATCAGGGCCATGCCCACGGCCGAATCCGCCGGTGAGAAGATTGCCCCCCCATGGGCCACGCCGATCCCGTTGGCCAATTTTTCGGAAAAGGGCAGCCGAATCTTCGCCCATCCCTTCTTAACCTCTATAATTTCCATGCCGAGAAGAGACCAAAAAGGATTCTTGGTTGCCATCCAGTTCAGGAGGGATTCTTTAAAGCGGGAATTCAACTCTTCATATCCGGACATATTCTCGGCAGCTCCATTAATTTAGTTGGCGGTTGATCGATTTTAAAAACAACTGTATCCGCCGTCAATAACCACGGTATCACCGCTGTGATATTCACTGGAATCGCTGGCAAAATATACGGCAATCGGCCCAAAATCGGCCGGCACCCCCCATCGGCGCTGCGGAATCCGGGATATGACCCGCTCCTTGAACTTTTCAAAATTAAATAGGGGTGACGTCATTTCGGTTTCGATCCAGCCCGGTAAAATCGCATTGGCCCTGATTTTGTACCTGGCATACTCCACCGCCAGCGCTCTGATAATGGCTATCAAACCCGCCTTTGTGGCGGCATAATGTTCCCCGGTCGGCATACCGTAATTTGCCGAAAGGCTACTGGTAGCCACCAGCGACCCTCCCTCCCCCCGACCCAGCATGTGGCGTATGGCAGACCGGAAAGTGACAAAGACGCCTTCCATGTTAATACCAAAAACCGTGCGCCATTCCTCCATGCTCATCTCATGAAAGGGTGTTCCAATTTGACCTATTCCCGCGTTGGCAAAACAGGCATCCACCCGACCCAGTTCCTCAATTGTTCGCTCGAAACATTCTTCGACCTGCTTTTCGTCGGAAACATCGCATTGTAAGGCCAGCACCCTCTGACCGTACAATTGCAGTTTACGCTCAGCGGCATTATTTTTGTCGGCATTTCGGCCCCAAATACAAATATCGGCACCGGCGTCGGCCAATGCTTCGGCCATACCCAGGCCGATACCGCCGTTGCCGCCGGTCACCAGCGCAACTTTTCCTTTAAGATCAAATTTTGAATTTGCCATCGTACTTTCCATCTATTTTATGAAATCCCGAATCAATGAATTCACCAGTTCAGGCTGTTCATGACTCACCCAGTGGGTGCCGTCGGGTATTTTTTTAACCGTCAGATCCTCAATATAGTCTCCGAGCCCATCCAAGTTGCCGGTTAAAAGCGCCCGGTCCTGTTCCCCCCAGATAACCAGCGTCGGAATCTTTATTTCAAACATTTCTTTGGGCAAACCTAGAATATTCCTTATCTGTTCTTCATCATTTTTTGAAGTCGGCGGATAAAGGGGGGACGCTCGGTAATAGTTAAGGCTGCCGGTCAAAGCCCCCGGCTGGGACCAGGCAGTGATATATTTTTGTCGCTTTTCCTCGGACATCTTCCATTTGCTGCCGAACTGAACCAGCACATCCATAAGCCTGGCGTAGTTGTTTTTAGTTAATACACGCTCTGCTTCAGGCGAACGCAACATCAACATATACTGGCTGGCCTTTTGCTGGTCGGGGTTGTTCAACAGTTCCCTGGCAAACACAGCCGGATGGGGCGAATTGATAATAATCAGCTTTTCCAGTAATTCCGGATGGCGCATGGCAGCAGACCAGGCGATGGCTCCTCCCCAATCATGAGCAACCATGATAAATTTTTCATGACCCAGATGTTCCGCCAGCGCCCGCAAGTCCTCAATAATTTCTTTTAAATGGTATTTTTCGACTTCTGCGGGTTTAGACGAAAGGTTGTAACCCCTCATATCCGGGGCCACTGCCTGGTAGTCTTGACCAAATTCGACAAGCTGTTTTTCCCATTCGTACCAGAACTCGGGGAAACCGTGCACAAACATGATCAGCTTCCCCTGTCCCACACTCACATAGTGCAATCGAAGGCCGTTGACCCCGGCGTATTGGCTTTGAAAGTCAGGCATTTTGAATCTCCAGTTTAATTTTACTGAGAATTGGTTTCCAGATCTATCTATACTGATATTCAATAAAGTATATTAGATATTGCCAATACAATTTAAATGCAATAAAAATCAGGGGTGCAGTCCTGCCGTCGCGCGTTTAATGAATCAATAATTAATCCTAATAGTGGCGATATCGTATGATCTCAAAAGACTCTAAATTAATTGGTTCTATCGATTGAAAATGGTCAGAGGCAAATGTCGCTAACAAATCTGAAGGATCTGGCCGTATAATGTATCGCCGTGAGTGGCTTATAACCAGCAAGAGTTATTCAAATGGTTCGGTTCAATCGTGGGGTTATCACCTAACTTAAGTTGAGGAAATTAAGATGAAAAATCTGGCCGTATTGACACCGGTTCGTGATGCCCATCGTTTTGATGAAGGCGCCTTATCAGAATATCTGACGGCAAATCTTTCCGGATTTCAAAGTCCGCTCAAGGTGGATCAATTTGAGGGTGGTCAATCCAACCCCACCTTTCTTTTGCATAGCTGCGGGTTGAAATATGTGCTCAGAAAAAAACCGCCCGGCAAACTCCTGCCGTCTGCCCATCAGGTTGAGCGCGAACATCGCGTCATGAAGGCCCTCGAAAAATCCGATGTACCGGTGCCGAAAATGCTCTTGCTGTGTGAGGATGATACCATCATCGGAACACCGTTCTTTGTCATGGAATATGTACCGGGCCGTGTGCTGGGAGATCTAACCCTACCGGATATGAACCCGCAGGACCGACGGGCCATATATTATGACATGATCCGGGTGCTGGCCGCATTGCACTCGGTGAATTACGTTGAGTTGGGTCTGGAAGACTACGGCAAGCCTGGCAACTATTTCAGCCGCCAAATCGGCCGCTGGTCGAAACAGTATGTGGCCGCTAAAACCGATGAGATAAATTCCATGGATAAACTTATGCAATACCTGCCCGCAAATGTCCCCACTGACGATACCAGCTGCATCGTTCACGGTGATTTTCGCATGGAAAACATGTTGTTCCATCCGACGGAACCCAGAGTCGTTGCCCTGTTGGACTGGGAACTATCCACCTTAGGTCACCCTCTCGGTGATTTAGGGTACAGCTGTATGCCATATCACGCCGGGGTCGCCGGCAAATTGAGCCTGGACGGCCATGTCGAACCCCAAACCGGCATTCCGACCGAAGAAGAATTTGTAGCCGAATACTGTCGATATACCGGAAGAGAACAGGTTCCCAACTGGAATTTTTACCTGGCCTTTTCCTTTTTCCGCCTGGCAAGCATCCTGCAGGGGGTTTACAAGCGCGGCGTCATGGGCATTGCCAGTTCGTCTGAAGCACTTGAACGGGGTAGTTTAGCCCGGGAAATTGCGGATATCGCCTGGTCGTTAATCGAAGCAACAGAAGAATGAGCCATCTCAGCTATTGGCTTTCAAAAAGTCGACCACATTTTGATTAAATTGATCCGCATACTCTATAAAAGAGCAGTGACGTCCGCCTGCAAAAACAGATAGTTCCGAACCCGCTATCAATTTTTTCAGGGTATTGGTCGACATAATGATCGGAGAAGTAGATATCCATAGCTTTGTCCTTTAAAATTCAACAGTTGAAAAAGGAACAGAAATAAAAATTTGTGATTCTATGGGTGTGGGAGCGGCTTTCCAGCCGCGACAGGTTTTTTAGCAGCCCGATGATCGCGACTCGAAAGCCGCTCCCACCAGGAAAAGTTCAAAGCTATGCATCTGACAGAATATTAAAATGTCAGTGTAGTGCCGACAGAGCCGAATTGAAATAAACCAACCAATGATTAGTTTAAGCATCAGAATTAACACGTACCCCGGAATATCTGGGACCAAAATAAATATTTTATAAAATGCAAAGGCTGCAAAACTATATCTCTAACAATAGACACTCAAGGAGAACCGATGACCGCAGAATCCTCGCAAAAGCTTAATTTCGAAGTTGGCGTATACCGGCCACCCAGCGAAGGCGGGAGTTTTTCGTTGCTTCTCAGGATCACCCGCAACTGTCCCTGGAACCGCTGTGCATTTTGCAACATGTATAAAAGCGAAAAATTTGAGGTCAGGTCCCCCGCTGAAATCAAGCAGGATATCGATTCCATTGCGGCCATCTGCAATGAATTAAAAGACATCTCTGACCGACTCGGCCTCAACGGCCGAATCACCCGGGATACCGCGATTGAACTGATCAACAAATATCCGGAACTCAATTACCACCACGGGTTTGGGATGGTATTCAACTGGCTGCAATCCGGCGCCAAAACGGCATTTTTACAGGATGCCAACAGTCCGATTATGAAAACAGACCAGTTCATCGACGTGTTGCAGCACCTTAGAAAAACCTTCCCATCTCTGACCCGGGTGACCTCTTATGCCCGATCCAAAACCCTGAGCCAGAAAAAGCTGGAAGAACTGGTAGCCATTCGCAAGGCCGGACTCGACAGATTGCACGTGGGTCTGGAAACCGGCGATGATGAGCTATTGCAAAAAATTAAAAAAGGCGTCACCGGCGATGGGCATATTAAGGGCGGTCAGAAAGCCATGCAAGCCGGTTTTCAGCTATCTGAATACTGGATGCCCGGTCTGGGCGGTCAGGAAATGTGGGAAAACCACGCCAGAAATACCGCCCGGGTGTTAAGCGAAATCAATCCCCATTATATTCGCTCAAGGCCACTTTTTCCCCAGCCGGGAACCCCGGTTTACGAATGGGAACAAAGCGGCCAATTCCAGATGCTGTCTCCGGATGAGCATTTGACCGAGTTAAAGCTGATGATCGCAGAATTAAACGTCACCTCCAAGGTGTGCTTTGACCATGCCGGCAATTACTGGCGCAACTCCAACGGCGGCCAGTTGCTCAGCCATGGCTATGAAGGTTATAAATTTCCGGATGAAAAACCCAGGGTTCTGGAGTTAATTGCAGATGGGCTCAAGGCCGGTAACCAGGTACCGGAATTCTTGCTCCTTTAGGTTAAACTCCTCAGTGGTCCATCATCTGCAAATTTTTATCGACAAATTTGATATTTATTATAGATAGTTATAGATATTATCGTATCCGTTAATTTAAGTTTCATTTTGTCTATCAATGATTTCATCAGGAGAACACGATGATAGAAAGCAGCCCAAAAACAGTCGTATCTTCGTGGAATGAATGGGATCCATTAAAACATGTGATTGTCGGAAGAGCTGACGGCACCCAAATCCAGGCACCCGAACCGGCGGTTCAATTGGATTTTCCAAACCATGGATTTCCCCTGGGAACCTTCGGCCCCCTTCCAAAAGACATGGAAGAAAAAGCCGGCGAATTATTGGACAATTTTGCCGCTATTTCGGTAAGGATCTTTTCGTTCAAAAGTCTATGGTGACAAATGACGCCGGCATTGAATGGCTGCGACGTCATTATCCGGATCACCGGGTACACCGGGTGACTTACCGGGAGATGCTGCCCTGGCACATCGATGCCACCCTCATACCCCTGCGCCCCGGTCTGGTACTGGTGAATCCCGAGCGCCACCCCCTGGACAACGCGCATAACGAGCTGTTTAAAAAAAATGACTGGGAAATTGTGGAAGCCCCCAAATCGGTTCGCAAGGAAAAAATGCCGCTCTGCACCTGCAGCCTGTGGTTGAACATGAACTGCCTGGTGATCGATCCCAAGACCATCTGTGTTGAAGCCGCTGAAACACCCATGATGGAGCTGCTGGATAAATACGGCTTTGAGGTAATCCCGGTACCCCTATTTGAGGTATCCCCGTTTGGAGGCGGATTACACTGCGCCACCGCCGATGTTTATCGTGAAGGTGTCCTGGAGGATTATTTCCCGAAGCAGGTGGAAAATTTCTAACTTCACCTAATTATCTTTTTTCTGAATTAACCAGCCGGTTTTATCTATCGTCGTTCGCCACACTAAGGAATGATGGAATAATGGAGTGATGGAATAATGGTTCTTATAGGATATGGCCAAATTATATGAGCCTTTAAAAAAATTCCTATTCCTCTGGAATTGCTGTCGGCTTTTACCCATTTTTCCAGTATTCCAACATTCCAATATTCCAATAAATTGCTGTTTAATACTTTATTTTTCGCTGTGAAGGACAAACGAATTCTCTGCGCGCCATAATTATATCGACTGTTATTCTCCCGTAAACACCGGCTCGCGTTTTTCCAGAAAGGCGGTAAACCCTTCCACGCAATCCTTTGACTTGCCGACAATGGCACTACCCTCTTCTTCTTCTTTAAGTCCTGCTTCCAACCCTTTGTAATCAAAAGCAGCAATCGCGTTCAATACCGCACCGACAGCGATGGGTGGCCGTTTGGACAGGACTTCGGCAAACGCAATCGCATCGCCCATCAATTTGTCTTTGGTGGAAATTTGATTGATTAAACCGATGGATAGCGCCTCTTTGGCATCGATGCGTTTGCTGAACAGAATCATGTCCAACGCTCTGGCCTTGCCGACGACACGCGTGAGGCGCTGGGTGCCGCCCCATCCGGGTATGATTCCCAGATTTAATTCGGTCAGCCCGACGGTGGCCTTGGGATCGTCTATCATGATTCTAAAATGGCAGCTCAGAGCCAGTTCAAGACCGCCGCCCATGGCAAACCCGTTGATCGCGGCAATCACCGGCTTGGAAAATCGATCGATTCGCGTCCAGATATCGCGACCCTTGGGGCTGGTTATATGAGAATTGGCGGCATCACTGACATCAAAACCGGCTGAAAAACATTTTTCACCGGCGCCGGTTATGATAAGCACACGAACATCGTGGTCGTTTTCAATTTCGTCTACAGCCTTCTCGAAATCTTCCATCAAACCCAGGTTCCAGGCGTTTACCGGGGGATGGTTGAGGGTGATGATGGCGATGTGGCCGCGTCTTTCCAAGATTAAGTTTTCGTAAGCCATTTTGGATCTCCTTTTTTCAGCCGCTGCGCAAAGGAACCTACCCCTCGAAATTACTCGGGGTCAGCATTCTGCTGTGTATACATCATGCCTTCAGCGTGATTCGCATATAATAAAATAGATAAAGCATGGCGTCATCATTATTCGACGTTCGATGTTGAACGTTCGATGTTCGATGTTCAATCTGCTCACTGTTCCATACCCTTGAAGTTTCATATGAGGTGGCAGATTAATTATTGAACCGGTTGCATGGATTCTATAAACGCCTCCAGCCGCGTTTCCACCTGGGCATCCGAATATACCCGGGGGTCGTTTTGATCGGCTTCAATCACAACCCCCGGCTTGCCGGTCAGTTTGGTCAGGTCATCCTGCAAACTATACATGCCGATCGAGTAAGGCTTGCAGGAACGATTGGAGTGCATAATAAAACCGGTCAGTGAAAAATCTTCGATCAACTCGGCCAGATATTTTATGCGTTCCTTAAAACCCAGGTTGATGTAAACATCCAGATAGGACCTGGCCAAGGCTTCGTAAACCTCATTGGTTCGGGTAACATCAATATTGCTGTATCCGCCCCAGCTGTTGGCATAGGTTGTTACCACCAGGGTGGTTTTCTTTTCCTCGAAAAAACTCTCAAGCCGCCGCATCTTAAACCAGATGGGGAGATTGTCCCATAAAACGCGGTATTGCTCATCGGGTATGGTACCGATTTTTTTATCAGCCCGCTCGGCAACTTCATCATAAAGCAATTTATAATAATCCACACATTCCCGTGTCCCTCGCAGGGTTACAATGGGTCCCAGATGAATAAAGGTATCCAGGCTGTTAAAAGGCGACGGTAACGTCTGGCCCAGGTAAAGCATGTCTTTCCAATATTTTGAAGCTTCCCGGCTAAGCTTGAGAACCTCCATGAATCGCTCACGGTCAAAGGGTTTGCCGGTAAAATCCGCTAAAAATTTCTCCAGATCTTTAAACTGTGAAACAGTATAATTTACCAGGTCGGTGGTCAGTCCGTCATGCAGAAAGGGTGTGTCGACGATGAATAACGGCACATCATATTTGCGGGCAATGACTTCATACCATTTTATGACCGTCTTGCAGATATTGGTGGAGCATAAAAGAAAATGCGGCGCCGGCAGTCCGGCGGCCGGCCCGCCCTGTTTGATGTCGGCACCGAAATCGGTGCGGGCATAGGCACAGAGGTCCATGGAAAAACCTTCCGCCTCGGCTGCTTCCATCAACTCGATGGATTGATGGTTGGCGGCACACATGGCGGCATAATTTTCAGGGTAAATCGGCAAGACATCCATGGCATAGAGAAACTCCACCGGAGCGCCGCTGGTTATCCAGGCAATCGGCTTTTCTTTGGTGGTTTTAGCTTCAATGTAATAGTTCGTCAGGAGCTCTTTCATTTTGTGATAAGCGTTGAATTTGGTCATGATTGCTCCAGTATTTCACAAAAGGCGTTGATTCTTGTTTTGAGTTGATCAAAATTGGTCATGGTAAGCTCCAGGTCAATAAAGGCCACCGGAATGCCCTCATCTTTAAGCCGCTTCATGAGTTGGGGTCGATCAAAGGCATCCGGCTCGCAAAATTTTATGTACCAGAAAAGAACGCCGTCAGCTCCTGATTCTTTTACCTTCTTCAATAAATGGGAATGCCGGTCATTTTCCGGATTGTAAATACAGCAGCAAGGTGCCGGGTTAAATAAATATTCGGTTATTCCTGCTGCCAGGTTTTCCGTTTTCAAATCCTCTTTGGCAGCCGTTCGCCAACCATTGGCAAAATCGTCATCAACAATGCATATCCCTGACTCATCAAAAATTTTATAAACCTCGAGAGGATCAAAAACCATACCTGAAAGAAACAATTTAGGTCGGTTATTGTCGTCTCCCTTGACCTTCTCCAGATCTGTTAGTAAATCTTCAAGCATCCCGCTGTAAATGTCTGCCGGCAGAAAAAAAGCTGATTTGATGACAGTATAGAAATCATGATTTTTAACAAGCCCCGGGTTTTCAAGCCGAATCCGGTAAAGCCGTCGTTGCAGCGCCCGGGTATGACCGAATCTTTTGGACGCCCGGTGCAATGTCTCTGGCGTCACTTTCTTTCCGGTAATTTCCTCCAATCCATCGGTGACGGATTGGACAACACTTTTCAGGTAATTGTTACGGGCTTCCACCGTGCGTGTAATCGGAATTGAGAGTTCCAGGGTCGGTTTGGTGAAAATACTGCGATAAATTTCGCGTAAATTTACCAGTGTGTCACAAAGGGAGGTAAAGGCATAGGCTTTGACCATTTTAGCAATCCCTCTCAGCTCCAGTTCAAGAACCGACCTTGCCACTGAGCAGCAATATGATTGCAAATAGGCATCTGAATTTTCGATCGGCAGGTTATTGCCCCAGAGCTGTACCGGATACCCTCCGGCGGCATCAATCAACTCCATCGGGAAATAGGCCGGCATGACCCCGATAACCGGACGATTCAGCTCGACTTCATACTTTCCGATGGTCTTAGAAACGTTGGTTACAACTTCATGAAATGGTTCAAACATATTTTCTGCCTATATGATTTTTATGTTTTTATACATTCTCTTTTGATTGGCTCAGTTATCCGGCTCTTTTGCTTAAGATCAGAAAATATAAATATTACCAATCATACTCTTCTCTTTCAATGATGGTTGCCACCCCCTGGCCGCCGCCGACGCAGGCGTTTGCACAGCCATACCGGGCTCCCTTGGCTTCCAGGATACGCGCCAGTGTGCCGGTCAGGCGGATACCGGTCGCTCCCAGGGGATGCCCGATTGCCGTGCCGCCACCCATCACGTTGACGCGGTCGGGATCAAGACCCAGCTCTTTGATACAATTGAGCGCCACAATCGCAAAGGCCTCGTTGATCTCCCAGAGGTCGATGTCTGACGCTTTAAGACCGGCGCTGGCCAGGGCCTTCTGGCTGGCCGGAACCGGACCATGCCCCATGATAGTGGGATCGACACCGGCAAATCCGATGGAGCGAATGGTTGCCAGGGGTTTGAGCCCTTTCTTTTTGGCGGTGTCCTTGGACATCAAAACCATGGATGTAGCGGCGGCGTTTAAGGGAGAAGAGATGCCGGCCGTGATGACACCATCCTTCTTAAATGCCGGTTTGAGCGCGGCAATGCCCTCCAGGGTTGAGTCCCCTCTTACGGCCTGGTCTTTGTCCACCACCATCATGGAACCGTCGCCCTGCTCGGCTTCGATGGGCAGAATTTCACCGTCAAAAAATCCTTCTATTTGGGCCGCGGCCGCACGCCGATGGGAACGCAGGGCCCATTTATCCATGTCTTCCTTGGTAAAGTCTGTCTGGGCAAAAAGCTTTTCCGCTGTAAGCCCCATGTTCATGGCCGTCATCATGTCCCAGTGCTGGTATTTGGGATCCATGAAAAGCGACATATTGGGTACGATGGCGCCCCTGTCAATCAAGGGTCCTCCCATGGGTACCCGGGTCATGTGCTCCATGCCGCCAACGAGCACGACATCGGCAAATTCCTGGGCAATTTCCATGAATCCGATATGAATCCCGGCCATGGCCGAACCGCATTGCTGGTCCACGAATTTGGCAGGAATCGTATCCGGCAAATTGGCCAGAAATACAGGAAACCGTCCACCATAGGCCCACTGTTCACTCACCGCAGTAGCACAACCCACCAAAAAATCGTCTATTTCCTCGGATTTAACACCACTGCGCTGGATCACTTCAGGCAAAATCTTGGCCAGCAGTTCGTCGGCTCTCATTTTACAAAACCAATCCCGCGCGGGATCATTGGGCCTGGACCGGGTTTGAGCTGTTCTTAAATATCCTGCAATGACGACTTCTTTCATGGGACACCTCCAGTTTAGTTGATTAAGTATAATAAGTTAAATAAGTTGATTAAGTTGAATGAGTTGAATGAGTTGATTGGTTGAATAGCTGAGTTGTTTATTCATCGATCAGTTGAGTTAATGGATTTTTTTGTATGCTTCATCAGTAATAATATTAATAGAATCACATCCTCTATAACTTAATCAACCAGTCAACACGTCAACTAATCAACTTAATCAACTAATCTTCATTCCTGATAAAATGTCTTATCAGACGCTGCCATTTTTTTGATCAGATCGGCCGGCTTGAAACGCAGACCGTATTGATTTTCAAGGTCCACAAGCTTCTCGTAGACGTTTTTTAACCCCCACTTGTCGGCATACCTCAGAATGCCACCCCGGTAAGGGGGAAAGCCGGTGCCGTAGATCATGGCCAGGTCCATGTCCTGGGGACGATCACAGATGCCCTCTTCGATCATGAGAGCAGCCTCATTGATTCCAAGGGCCAGCATGATGTCAATGACTTCCTCCTGCGACATTTGCTTGCGAGACACATTGTTGTCTTTGAGATATTTTTGCACCGCATCGACAACTTTCGGATTGGGAACCGGCTGGCCGCTGCTGTAGTCAAAGTATCCGGCACCGGTTTTGCGCCCGTAGCACCCGGTTTGATAGATGACCTCGGTGATCGGATGTACTTTGTAGCGCTCTCCCAATCTCTTTTCAAACGTTTTGTTGACATGATAATTGATGTCAATGCCGGTAAGATCGGCCAGGGTAGCCGGGCCCATGGGCATTCCGAATTCAATCATGGCCGTTTCTATAACCGCACCGTCCACACCGTCGGCCGAAAGAAAGGTCGCACCTCCGAATAGTCCACCCAGTTGTCTGGACACATAAAATCCGGGCCCGTCATTGACGACGATGGGTATTTTTTTGATGGCCCGCGCAAAGGACACACTGGTTGCCAGGGTCTGGTCGGATGTTTTTGCGGCACAGATAATTTCCAGCAGCATCATTCGGTGGGCCGGATTGAAAAAGTGCAGGCCGATCATCCGGCCGGGATCATCAAGTATGGAAGCCATTTCCGTTATCGGCAGGGCCGATGTGTTGGTTGCGAAAATCGCATTCGGCCTGCAGATACCCTCGAGTTTTTTCCAGATATCCTGCTTGACCGTCATATCTTCCAGAACAGCTTCGATAACCAGATCAACATCCTTCAAGTCATCCAGGGCGGTGGTGGTCATCACCTGATTTTCAAGCATGCTGTCCAGATCCGCCTGTTTCATCTTCCTTTTCTTGATGGGGTATGCAAAGGTTTTACGAACCGAATCGACCCCCTTTTCCAACGCCTCGCTGTTGATATCCCACAGAACGGTCTCAAACCCGCCTTTAAGCAGCAGATTGACGATACCGGATCCCATGACGCCGCCGCCCAGCATGGCCACTCTTTTTATTTTGGCCGGTTCGAGGCCTTCAATGCGCGGCAACCTGCCGGCAGCACGGGTATTCAGAAAGATGCCGATCAGGTTTTTAGCCACATCCGACACCGCACAGTCGGCAAACAAATCTGCTTCCCGTTTGAGGTCGGTGTCGATGTCATAGCTGAGGCCTTTATCGATGGCTTCGACCGCTTTAAAGGGCGCAATGTAACCTTTAGCCTGGGCCGCTGTCATCGCTTTAGTGAAATCCATAAGGGCTTTTTTCTCGGCGGCGCTGGGAATCCAATAATGACGGTTGCGGGTGGCCCGGGATTTGACGTTCAGCTCGCCCGAAATAAAGCGGCCGGCCGCTTTAACGGCGGCGTCAACCAGCATTTCAGGATCAGTCACCTCATCCACCAATCCCCGCTGATGGGCCACTTCAGCTCTAACGGGCTTGCCGATGGTGATCATCTCCAGGGCATAGCGCAGGCCGATAAGGCGCGGCAGGCGCTGGGTTCCGCCGGCCCCCGGGATAAGGCCGATCTGAACTTCAGGCTGCCCCAGGCTGCTGCCTTTGACGGCCGCCCGGTAATGACAGCACATGGCAAGTTCCAGTCCGCCGCCCAGGCAGTTGCCGTTGATGGCCGCCACCACTGCCTTGGGACCGGTTTCGATCTGGTTCATAAACTGCATGCCTTCCATCATCCCGGACACGAGCGCTTCTTTGTTCTCAACATGAAGAATTTCGGTGATATCCGCCCCGGCAATGAAATTTTTACCGGTTCCGGTCAGGACGATGGCTTTTACAGCGTCATCGCCATAAGCTTCGCTGAAAGCCTCTGCCAGATCAGCTCGAAACTGGGTGGACAACTGATTCACCGGCGGGTTGTTCATGGTAAACACGGCCACATTGTCCCGCATTACCACCTGGATTGTTTGGTAGTCCGTTTTCATGGTTTATATCCCCTCCCATGTTCGTTGTTGGTTGGTTGTAATCTATCAGATGCTGAAATATTATAGGTGTTAGGCCCTAAATAGGTTTCAGGTGTTCCGCCGCAGGCGGATCAGGCTTCAGATGACAGAGTACCGATGACAGAGGTCTTCGATTAGGAATTTCGGATTTTTCTGATTGTCGCCACGCAACCCGTAACACGCAACACGCAACTCATCTTTCCTGACACCTGAAAACTTTTTCTATATAACCAATCCGCCTGCGGCGGATTAACTATCCTTTTTGGCCGCCTCTTCATCCCGCAGCACCTTGCGGAGAATCTTGCCCACTGCCGATTTGGGAAGCTCGGTGCGGAATTCGACAATTTTGGGCGCTTTGTAGGCCGCCAGCTTTTCCTTGCAAAAGCCAATGACATCTTCCTCGGTTAAGGCTTCACCTTCCCTGGGTACCACAAAGGCCTTGATCGTCTCGCCCCGGTATTCATCTGCAATCCCCACGGCCACAGCATCGGCAATCTTGGGATGCTGATAGAGCACCTCGTCGATTTCACGGGGATAAATGTTGTATCCCCCGGCAATTATCATGTCTTTTTTGCGGTCTACGATGGCAAAGTAGTCATCCTCATCCTGCACGACGATGTCACCGGTGGATAGCCAGCCGTTTTTCAACTGTCCGGCTGTTTCTTCCGGATTGTTCCAGTACTCTTTCATTATCAGCGGACTGCGAATGATCAGTTCTCCCGGCTGACCCTGGGGAACATCCTCCTCACCGGCCTCCAGATCGACGACCCTGACATCCGTATCCGGAAAGGGGATACCAATGCTGCCGGCCTTGCTCATTCCCAACAGCGGATTGGCAATGCCGAGCGAGGTTGTCTCGCTCATGCCCCAGCCTTCGCCGTAGTTGATGGCCATATCCTGGGTCTGGTCGATAAGCTCCGTGGGCATAGGACCGCCGCCGCTGTTAAATAAACCCAGTTTTTTACCCAGTTCTAACTCCTCGGCTTTGGGATGGTTGATGACGGCATTGATCATGGTCGGCACGGCCGGGAAAAATGTGATTTTTTCGAAATTAGCCAGAAGCCCCATGAACTCATCAATTTCGAAGCGCGGCACCAGGATCTGGGTGGCACAGTTAAACATGCCCCAGCTCAATACGACGATAGTGCCGTAAACATGAAAGAAAGGCAAAAGCGCCATAACAGAGCGTTTCTCGGGAGGTGTCAGCTCCGTAAAGGCGGAACCCCACAGGGAGCACTGCAGGGTGGCGGCTACCAGATTCCCGTTGGTGAGAACCGCTCCCTTGGGCAATCCGGTGGTGCCTCCGGTGAACTGGATCAGGGCCGGATCGTCCGGCAATATGTCAATTCGGGGCAAACGGGTGCTGGACGCATTTTCCAGTAATTGAGAAAAATGATGCCATCCTTCTTCCAGTTCCAATTCTTCGGGAGTGCTCTGCCCGAATCCTTCGATGTAATCGGTCATCCGCGTAACGACAACCCGGGCGATATCAACTTCCCGGCACAGGGGGCGGATATTGGGCAACACCATATCGAAGGTAAAAAGCGTGGAGACACCGGTGTCAGCTGTCAGCGCTTTCAATTCACCAGCCGTATACATGGGATTCAGGTTGACAACAACAGCACCCAGATTCAAAGCGGCATAATAGGCAATGATATACTGGGGACAATTCGGCAGGTGAATGCCGATGCGATCACCCTTTTTAACGCCCAATTCCCCCAGAGCGTTGGCCATTCGCAGAACCTGTTGTCTGAGATCCCAGAAGGATATTTCAGTGCCGAAAAAATTGGTAGCCGGTTTGTTGGGAAAACTGCCGGCCGGAATGTTTAAAAAATAGTGGGCCGGAACCCGTGGGTAACGAATGGTCAAAGGAATATTGTAGTCATAATGGCGTTGCCAGGGTTTATTGTCCATTATTCACCTCCCCAAATTAAAGCTGATTGCTCATAGCTGACAGTTCCTAGTTGAAAGCATAAATATATTTCTTGGTTCAGGAAAACATTGGCTCGGCATATCCCCCAGTCAACTTATTCAACTCAATCAACTTAATCAACTATGAAAAATTCTACAATCCTCCAAAACCCTCATCAGCGATCTCTATTGCTGCGGCACAACCGCCCTGAATCGCATCCATCTTACCGGATGTCAGCGGCAGCTCTGTGCGGATGAAAAATTCAGCTGTTTTGATTTGGCCTTCATAAAAAGCCATATCCTTTTTTTTGGGTTTGGCAGCCAATTTCTCCGAAGCCACCACTGCACGCCACAACAGCATCCAACCCATAATCGTATCGCCCATGGCGTATAAAAACGGCAGAGCATGGGCAAAGCCCACTTTAAAGTTTTCCGACATGGCCATTTTTCCGATATGCATGGCAACTTCGCCGAGGCGGTTGGCAGTGTTTTCAACCCTGACACCCAGATCGTTCAATCCCTCAATCGCTTTGGCCTGTGCGGCTGTTTGCTGGATTTCCCCCAGAAAATTCATGAAAACCAGCCCTTTTTTTGTCCCGATCTTGCGGGCCAGCAAATCCATGGCCTGGATCCCGCTGGTGCCCTCATAGATGGAAGTAATTTTACAATCCCGGGCATACTGCTCCACCAGGTAGTCCCTTGTATAGCCGGCACCTCCGAAGACCTGGATGGCCTGAATGCAGACTTCATGACCCTTGACGGCCATGTAATCTTTGACAATCGGCGTCAGCATCGAAAAAAGATCACCGTATTTTTCCTGTTCTTCGGCCGAAACGGTGATCAGGGCCTGGGATCCACAACGGGTCATGTAGTAAAAAAAGCTGCGCATCCCGTCGACATAGGACTTCATCCACAAAAGATTACGGCGCACATCCGGATGCCGGATAATGGCAACCGAGGGGGCACTGTGATCCGCAAAATTCTCGAGATCACGCCCCTGGATGCGCTCCCGTGCATAGTTGACCGCCAGCAGATAAGCAGCAGACGCGTATGCCATGCCCTGCAAGCCGGTGCTCATGCGGGCGTGATTGATCATGTTGAACATGACCTTCATGCCCTGGCATTCCTCGCCCAGCAGATAGCCGATGCAGTTGCCCTTGCTGCCCAGGGTCATGCTGCAGGTAGCACTGGCATGGATGCCGTGCTTTTCTTCAACACCCGAGCAGACAATATCGTTGCGGTCGCCGAGGCTTCCGTCATCATTGACAAAGTATTTCGGGACTATAAACAGTGAAATACCCTTGGTACCGGCCGGATCGCCTTCGATACGGGCCAGAACCGGATGGATGATGTTTTCCGCCAGGTCGTGCTCGCCGTTGGTGATAAATATCTTGTTACCCGTCAAAGAAAAAGTGCCGTCACTGTTGCGCACAGCAGTGGTTGTCAGGGCACCGACATCGGATCCGGCTTCGGACTCGGTCAACAGCATGGTGCCGCCCCATTCAGCCGATGTGAGCTTTTTGACATATTTTTCTTTTTGCTCCGGCGTACCGTATAAATTAATGATGTGCGCGGTACCGTTGCCCATGGTGGTATAGCAGTACAGGGCCCAATTGGCGCCCAGAAAGTACTCCGCGGCAGCGGCACCGATGAAAGCCGGGGCCCCCTGCCCTCCCATTTCCTCGGGCACGCCCAGGTTGTTCCATTCGCCTTCCTGGATCAGTTTGTAGACCCGGTGAAAGCTTTCCGGAACCTTTACTTCGCCGGCATCGAAATGCACACCCTGCTCGTCGCCTTCGGCCATTATCGGCAGTAGTTCTTTAACCGCCAGCGCCCGGGCTTCGGTAAGGATCATATCACAGGTTTTTTTGTTGAACTCCCGGTAGGTCTCGTGCTTTAAAATTTCTTCACAATTCATCTGCTCCCAGATTACAAAATCCTGGTCTCTTCTGTCTGCTACTTGCTGTGGCATAGTTTGGACTCCTTGGTTGCTATTAATCTTATATCTGTTGCCGGAAAATCGACATAACGTGCAATATGTTACATGAAAAGTATGCAACAGGTTGCACACCAATACCATTTATAATATTAGAAAAATTTGTCAATAAAAATTATTTAATTTTTTTTCTTGACAATTTTTGGAGCATTGGTTTATGACCAAACAATCAGTTCTTTAGCGGCACGTTACGATCACTTGCCTCATCAAACCAACCGAGGTAATCATGAAGATTAGCCAACTGGTCAAGCGAACCGGTGTTCCCAAAGAAACCATCCATTTTTACATCCGCGAGGGCCTTTTGCGCAAACCGCGTAAATCAGGCGTAAACTCCGCCGAATATAATGAAACCTACGTGGACCAGATTCAACTGATCAAAGACCTCAGAGACAATTATTACCTGCCGATCCCTGAAATAAAAAAAATCGTCAAGGATTTCCGCAAACAATCCCCTTCGGACCAGGCCGTATCGCAGTTTCACAGCCGTTTTTTCCGGCCGGCCGAGCGTATGTTTGCCCATGAGATAAAAGGCCGGGATGCTTTTTGTCAGGAAACCGGTCTTGGGAAAAAATGGCTGGCCAAAGCTGAAGAATGGGGGGTAATTACGCCGGATATTCTCGAAGACGGAGAAGTGGTATATTCGCCTGATGATGTTGCCGTCGGCAAGTTGATGGTGAACATGGACCGACTTGGATTTGGCCCCAAGGATGGGTTTGACCCGGAGGATCTTCGTTATATCGGCGAATTTGTGAGAAAATACGTTGTCGATATCGTTAAGAAATACTACCAGAACAATCTGGAGAAAATGACTTCAAAGGAATACGTTGAAAGAGCCAACCAGTATCACGAACTCATCAGTTTGTTTTTCTACCATCTTTACCGCAAATTTGTCCGGGAATCTACCCGACGGCTGCTTGAATACCGTGAAAAATAAGACCGGAACATGATAGAACTCGCTCCGAATATTTTTTATATCACCGGGAAAAACAACTCCCGCTTTCCTTATTGCGCCTGCCTTTATTTAAGAGGTAAAAAATTGCGGGTGTTAATAGATGTTGGTATGGGGGCCGAAAATATTGCGCCGGTCAAGGAAATGGGCATTGATCTTCTGATTTTGACTCATTGCCACATTGATCACCGGTTAACACGCAACGAAATATTCGATGTCCCCATATGGTGCCATGAAAGTGAAGCAATTTATTTAAAGGACCGCGAGTACTTTTTCACCTCAATGGGTTTAAAGCGCAGCGGTCTTGACTTAAACGGCCTTTTTGACTTTGCACACGGGATGTTCGAAACTGAAATTGACCATCGATTGACTGATGGCGAACGCATCGAATTGGGTGATCTAACGCTGGAAACCATCCATACGCCCGGACACACACCCGGTCACATCGCGTTTTTTATTCCGGAGCATGATTTACTCTTTTCAGCAGATATAGATTTAACGCCTTTCGGACCATTCTATGGGCATGATTTTGCTGATATCAGCGATTTTCTTGCCTCAATTGAGAAATTAAGGCAGATAGAGGCCAAAATGGTAATCAGTGGGCATGCCGGCCCGTTTAATGGCAATTTGCCTGAAAGATTCAAAAAATATGGAGAGGTTATCCACAGCAGAGATCGACTGCTGCGGGAAAAGATAGGTCACCCAAAATCCATTGAAGATTTTAAAGGCAGCAATCTTTTCTACAAAGCCTACCCGGATTTTCCGGATTTGATTCGTTGGTTTGAACTGGTTCATATTGAGAAGCATCTAATGAGATTGAAATCCATGGGCAAAGTGCGACAGGAAAACGATATGTGGATAAGAACGTAATTATCTAGTTTGTGGGAGCGGCTTTTAGCCGCGAGATAGAACCGATGTTTCCATTCAAATTCGTGGCTGAAAGCCACTCCCACAACTCAATATCAGATTCCATAAATTCACCTTAAAGTAAGGACATTAGCCATATTTAAAGCAAGCGAGGGAAATAAATGAGCAATGATATTACCAGCCAAACCGATGGTGATGTTAAGATTGTCCGAACCACATCCACCTTTGACTGCGGCGGGCGATGCCCCCTCAAGCTTTACATAAAGGACAACCGAATTCTAAGGGTTGAAGGCGACGATATTGCCGAACCGGAGCAACTCAGGACCTGTCTGCGATGCCGGGCCCTCCGGCAGTATGTCCACCATCCCCAACGCCTGATGTATCCTCAAAAACGTGTCGGTGAGCGTGGCGAAGGCAAATTTGAACGCATCTCCTGGGACGAAGCCCTGGAGATGCTGGCAGACCAGTTGACACGCGTAAAAGAAACATACGGCAACGAGGGCATATTTCTGGCAACAGGCGGAGGCTACCTGGCCGGCCTTCACAATGGAGGATTTGCGGCCCAGCGTCTGATGAATCTATTCGGCGGATGTGTGACCCATTACGGCAACATTTCTTCCGAAGGTGCTGTCTGGGCCTCACTGACTCAATACGGGTCCGTGATGGTCGGTAACAGCCGCGAAGATTTGCTCAATTCCAAACTGATCATTTTGTGGGGCTGGGACCCGGCCCGGATGATATCGGGCACCAACACCATGCATCATCTCGTCAAAGCCCGCGAAAACGGGGCCAGAGTGATCGCCGTCGATCCCCGCTACCATGACACGGCTGCTACTGTGGCCGATGAATGGATTCCGATCCGGCCGGGCACGGATACGGCCATGATGGTGGCCATGGCCAATGTTATGATCAGAGAAAACCTGCACGATCAGGCCTTCCTGGACAAATACACTGTCGGGTTTGACAAATTTAAAGCATACGTCCTTGGACAGGAAGATGGAGTCGATAAAACACCCCAATGGGCGGCGGAGATTTGCGGCGTTGATGCCGACACCATAATGCGACTGGCCCGCGAATACGCCGGTACCAAACCCGCATCCCTGATGGATTGCCAGGGACCGGCGCGCAGTGCCATGGGGGAACAGTACAATCGCTGTGCAGCCACCCTGAGTGCCATGACAGGCAATGTCGGTCGTCCGGGCGGCAGCGCCTGCGGCGGGTTAATGGGCATTCCGGTCGGGCACATGTTTCGAATGTCGGCCATCCCGCCCGGCAAAAACCCATTCGAGTTGGACGGCCCCAATGTTAAAGGGACCCTGGATATCCGTCTGCGGGTAGCCAAACGAGTTCACATCAACAATATTTTTGATGCCATCCTGGAAGGCAAAAAGGGCGGATACCCGGCTGACATCAAACTGATGTGGTCCATGTGCAATAATTACCTGAATCAGACCGGTAACAGCAACAAAGCCGCCCGGGCGTTGCAAAAACTGGAGTTTTTCTGCGCCCAGGAATTGTTCATGACGGCCCAGGCCCGTTTCGCTGACCTGCTGCTGCCGGTAACGTCCGCAGTCGAACGCAGCGACCTGACACGCCCCTGGCCGTCCGGACCGTACTTCACCTTCATGAACCGTGCCCTGGAGCCCCTGGGCGAATGCAAATCCGACTTAGTAATTGTCAGTGAACTGGCTGAGCGACTGGGTATCAAAGGATTCAATCCCCACACGGAAGACGAATGGCTGAAAATGTTCGTGGACCTCAACCCGGAGTATCAGCAGCACATCAAGGATTATGATAAGTTCAAGCAAGACGGCATACACCGGGTAAAACTGGATGAACCCATTGTCGCCTTCAAAGAGCAAATCGATGATATTGAAAAAAACCCCTTCCCGACCCCGTCGGGGAAAATCGAGATATTTTCCCAGCGTGTGGCGGATCTGGACAAACCGGACACACCGCCGATTCCGAAATACATGCCGACGCCTGAAGACCGCCATGACCCTTTGTTTGAAAAATACCCGCTGCAACTGCTCACGCCCCATCCCAAAAACAGGGTTCATTCGGAGCTATACATGGTATCCTGGTTGCGGGAGGTCGAGGAGCACCGGGCATGGATCAATTCGGCAGACGCCGAACCTCGCGCAATCAAGGATGGTGATGAGATATTTGTCTTCAACGATCGCGGCAAGGTTGCCATTAAAGCCTGGGTTACCGAGAGGATAATCCCCGGGGTGGTCTGTATATTTGAAGGGACCTGGTACAACCCGGACAAAGACGGTGTCGACCGCGGCGCCTGTGCCAACACGCTGACCAAGGATGCCTATTCGGGCGGCGGTGCCGCTGTGTTGAATACCAGTTTGGTAGAAATCGAGAAGATATAATAAGAAAAATTTCACCGTAAAGACGCTGAGAACGCAAAGGAATATATTATTCACATTGGCGTTGAGAGGACGCCAATGTGAAAACCATCGCTGGTTTGCAGCAAGTAACTAATTGACGGTATTTGCGGAAATTAAAGAAATCCAGAGTGTAAAAAGCAAAATTTGGCGTATAGCCAACAATAATATTGCCTGCATGGCATGCTGTGTTTTGTTTTCCGCCTTCTCAGCGGAAAACAAAATAGCCTGTTAAACTCTGCGATCTTTGCGCTCGAGCGAAGCGGGCGGTAGATAATTCTAAATCCATACGGAGAACAAACCAATGCAGATAGGATTCTACTTTGATCAGACGAGATGCACCGGGTGCAGCGCCTGCCGCGTGGCCTGCAAGGACTGGAACGATATTCCGGCCGGGCCGGAGAACTGGATGCGGCTTCTCTACACGGAAAAAGGCAAATTTCCGAAGCCGTTCGTCAGCTATATGATCGCTCCCTGCTGGCACTGCGCCGAACCGGTGTGTGTCGCAGCCTGCCCGGTTGATGCCATAAACAAGCGCCCTGAAGACGGCATCGTGCTGGTAGACAGTGACATCTGTCTGGGCAAGGCAGAATGTGATGTCAAATGTTTGAAAGCCTGCCCGTACAATGCACCGCAGTTTGGACCTGAAGCCGATGCCAAAATGCGCAAATGTAATTTCTGTCTGGAACGACACCTGGAGGGCAAGCTGCCGGACTGCATTGAAGCGTGCCCGGTCCGTGCCCTTGATGCAGGACCTTTGAACGAGCTGGAAGAAAAATACGGCACTAACAAAGAAGCCGTCGATTTCAAATATTCAAACCGAGCGAAACCGGCAGTGGTCTTTAGGGCAAAAGTGGTTCCAGCAGGTCTCGATGGATAAGAGTTGAACATCAAGATGATTTCAGGTGTCGGGTGTCGGGTGTCAGGTACCCAAAGGTTTCAGGTGTCAGGAAAGACGTGGATCAGTGGGGTCGGGATTTGTGCCGACCGTTTTCTGTAATACACGATGCTCTGAGTCCGGCGTGCACCCGTCTTCGCTAAAGCTTCGCCGAGCAGAGGCCCGCCCTCCTTTTTCGAACACCCTGATGTTCGGCCTGAAACCTGAAACCTCAACCGATTTCGAGGTGACCTATGGGCAAAGTGGACTTAAGTGTTATTGGCAAAAGAACAGAACCGCGCACCTTCGAATACACCTGGCGGGATGTTGTACTTTACGCGCTGGGAGTCGGCGCAACGGCCGAAGAGTTGTCGCTGGTTTACGAGAATGCCCCCGGCGGACTTAAGGTCCTGCCAAGTTTCTGTGTCGTACCGGCCGTCAGGGCCTTTCCCTATTTTGGTGAAGATATTGAATGGTCGCTCATGCTGCATGGTGAGCATACCATACGCCTTTCTCGCCCGATTCCACCGGAGGGTAAACTGGTTCAAACCGGAGTGATCACCGACATATTCGACAAAGGTAAGGGTGCGGTTTTTCATGCCAAAATCACCGGCGAAACCGAGGACGGCAAGCACCTTTACGATGCCCACTGGGCCATTTTCTATCTGCACGCCGGTGGTTTTGGCGGTGATCCCGGACCCAAGGCAGAACCGATAACACCGCCTGAGGGAGTTGAGCCCGACTTCAGTATTTCCTGTAAAGTAGCCGAAAATCAGGCCGCACTCTACCGGTTGAGCGGTGACCGCAATCCCTTGCACGTGGATCCGGCAGCTGCGAAACGGGGTGGTTTTGACCGCCCTATTCTTCATGGCCTGTGCACCTATGGAATTGCCACCAGATTATTGGTAACAGGGCCACTGGAGGGTGATGTCAGCCGGCTAAAAGAATTTAAGGCCAGATTTTCCAGTTCCGTTTATCCCGGCGATACCCTGACCACCGAAGGCTGGAAAACCGATGGCGGGTATATCATCCAGGCGAAAACAGAAAATAATATTGTTTTGAACAATGCAGTAGCCGTAGTTGAATAAGAGGAATGGATTTTAACATTATCAGGACACGGATTTCCACAGATACTCACAGATAAGTAAATATGTAATTTGGCTGCCAGGACTTCTCACTTTAAATCCGTGTTAATTTGTGTTCATCCGTGTCCAAATAATTAAATAAAGAAAGGAAAAAAGACATGAACATCGACGACGTCAAAAACATTGCCGTTATCGGCGCCGGAAACATGGGGCATCAGATCGCAATGCTGTGTGCGATTCACGGCTATAAAACCGTGTGCACAGACATTAATCCGGAGATTCTCAAAAAAGCGGAAAACTTCGCCGACACCTATCTGGCCGGCCGTGTGGAAAAAGGGCGGCTGACCGAAGAGCAGGCCCAGGCTGCCCAGCAGCGGATATCATTCACCCCCGGTATGGAGGACGCCGTCAAGGATGCGGATTACGTCATTGAAGCCGTTCTGGAAATCCTCGACCTGAAACGCAAGATTTTTGCCGACCTGGACAAAATGGCCCCGGACCATGCCATCCTGGCGACCAACAGCTCGGCTATCATCAGCTCCAAAATCGCCGACGTTACCAAACGCCCGGAAAAGGTCCTCAACGTTCATTTTTTCAACCCGGCCCTGGTGATGAAACTTGTCGAAGTGGTCCAGGGCCCCCATGTGTCGGATGAAACCAGGGAAATATCCATGGCGCTGTGTGACAAACTCGAAAAGGTGCCAGTCCACCTTAAAAAGGAAGTCGACGGTTTTCTGCTCAACCGCATCTTTCTTGCAATCAACCGCGAGGCCCTCTGGCTGCTGGAGATGGGCGTGGCCAGCATGGAAGACATTGACAAGGCCCAGGTATACGGAGCCGGCCACCCCATGGGCGCCTTCCGCCTGATGGATCTCACCGGCATCGATCTGGCCTATATCATGGGAATGGAAGCCTTCCGTGAAACCGGCGATGTGCAGCATTTGCCCAGCCCGAGTGTTGTTGAGAAGTACTGTAAAGGCGAATATGGCCAAAAGACCGGTAAGGGATGGTATGACTATAGTAAAAAATAGGCGCAAAGCGCCTATTTTTTAGTTGATTAAGTTGAAGAGTTGATTCGTTTGATTATGTCATGGCGACTGGCCAATCAACTTAATCAACTCAATTAACTATTACTCTGCTGGCCATTATAATAACGAAAAACTGATAACTATAAACTTACCAAAGGAACGCCGGAGGTGAAGATGGCTGTAAAGTTTGTAAGCGAACGCAATATAAAATTTCTTCTGTACGAAGTGTTCGACGTCGAGTCCCTGACAGCGTATGACTATTATAACGAACACAACCGCAAAATGTTTGACATGGTGTTAAAGGCGGCCGTCAAGTTGGGCAAAGACCTCCTGCTTCCGATATTCGAGGAAATGGACCGCAACCCACCCGAACTGGTGGAAGGTGAAGTCAGGGTGCACCCGTCCGTCAAAACCATCATGAAGGAATTCGGTGAAGGAGGCTGGATCTCCAGCCGGGTCCCTTTTGACCGGGATGGTGAACAACTGCCGAGCATGGTGGCCGATGTCTGCGAGTTTATTTTTTCAGCCGCCAATTATTCGGCCAATACCTATCCCGGCCTCACCTTCGGTGCCTCCCATTTGATCGAATCTTTTGCCAGCAAAGAGTTGTACGACACTTACGTTCCCAGAATGCGCGCCGGACAGTGGCAGGGCACCATGGCCCTGACAGAGCCTGAAGCCGGTTCTTCCCTATCAGACATCACCACCATGGCCGAGCCAACGGACGAGGGCTATTATCGCATAAAAGGCCAGAAAATTTTTATATCGGCTGGTGACCACGACGGTGTGGACAACGTCGTCCATCTGATGCTGGCCAAAATAGGGGGTGCTCCGGCCGGCGTGAAAGGCATCTCGCTTTTTGTCGTGCCTAAAAAACGGATCGATGACAGCGGCAATCTTGTTCCCAACGATGTCGCCCCATCCGGTGTGTATCACAAGCTGGGCTACCGCGGCTGCCCCATCGTCCAGCTGAGTATAGGCGATAAAAACGACTGTCACGGGTGGCTGGTGGGAGAGCCTCACAATGGTTTAAAATATATGTTCCAGATGATGAATGAGGCCCGTATCGGCGTGGGGATGGGGGCCACGGCCATGGCGACCGCCGCCTATTATGCTTCCCTTGACTACACCCGATCACGTAGCCAGGGACGCAAAATGGGCCAGAAAGACCCCAGTCTGCCTCCGGTTCCCATTATCGAACATGCGGATGTCAAACGCATGTTGCTTTTCCAGCGGGCGATCATAGAAGGCGCGCTTGCATTGATCATCCAATGCAGTAAATATGTTGATTATCAGAAGGTCCTTGCCGGAGAGGACAAAGAAAAATATCACCTCCTGCTTGAAATCCTGACACCGATTGCCAAGAGCTATCCGTCTGAAATGGGGATTATTTCCATCAGCCAGGGTCTGCAATGCCTGGGCGGCTCCGGTTATTGTGACGACTACCCGCTGGAACAGTATTATCGCGACTGCCGCATACATCCGATCCACGAAGGCACCACCGGTATCCAGGGCATGGATCTGCTGGGCAGAAAAGTCGTTATGAATAACGGTCGGGCCTTTCTGCTCTTTATAAATGAAATCGAAGATACCATCGGAGAAGCTCAACAATACAGTGATCTAAGGGGGTTTGGCAACGATCTTAACACCACCCTGACAGAGCTGCAGGATGTCACCCAGCATCTGATAACGCTTGCCCAGCAACAGGGGCCTGAAGCGTTTCTGGCGGATGCCACCCTTTATCTTGAATTTTTCAGCATTGTGACCATTGCCTGGCAGTGGTTGCTGCAGGGCGTTTCCGTGCAAAAAACAATGAATAGCGGTGCCAAAAAAGCGGATCAAAATTTTTACCAGGGCAAAATGTTCGCCCTGCGCTACTTCTTCGCCTATGAACTGCCTAAAACGCTCGGTCTGGCCAGGCGACTTATGGATGATGACCGCCTGACAGTGGAGATGCAAACAGACTTTTTTAACGATTAAATTTTAAGGAAGTCGGAGCGGCTTTTAGCCGCGATGACCTGTCCGGTTGGAGAAGCACTAATTGCGGCTAAAAGCCGCTCCCACAAAACTTTAAATAAACGAACACCGAAGAGGACATTTATGAAAAAAAACTTAGTTGCGATTGTTAAATACGAAAAGCCCCTCGACTCCGTGCGCAAGGCCGTCGAATTTTCCCACGGCCTGGACCACCTGCCTGCGGGCGCGAAGGTGTATATCAAACCCAATATCGTTTTCTGGACCAAAGTCACCAACTTTCCCAAATACGGGGTTATAACAACTTCCCGGGTAGTGGAAGATATGGTTGTCCTGCTGAAAGAACGCGGCATCAATGATATCTGCATTGGTGAAGGAACGGTGCTCAGGAATCCCAAGGATATGGAAGCCCAGATGCATGCATTTAGGACCCTGGGCTACGGGGAACTGGAAAAGCGTTACGGCGTTAAATATATCAACATCTGGGAGCGACCTTTTGAAACCGTCGATCTGGGGGACGAAGTTGTCTTGAAATTTAACAGTGACATCTTAAAATCCGATTTCGTCGTTGACCTGCCCGTAATGAAAACCCATTCCATGACCGTCGTCAGTCTCGGCATTAAAAATCTCAAGGGTATGATCGACATTCCGTCACGCAAAAAATGCCACAACACCCATCCGCAAAAAGATCTGCATTTCTGGGTGTCCAGACTGGCGGATAAAATGCCGCCCATGTTCACCTTGATAGACGGAATTTACACGGCCGAGCAAGGACCCAATATTGACGGGCGCATGCACCGCAGCAATCTGCTGGTCGCATCGGCCGATATCCTTTCCGCCGATATGGTCGGTGCCAAAGTGCTGGGTTACGAGCCATCTGAAGTGCCACACCTGGTCCATGCAGCAAAGAGAAAAGACCGCAAAACCAATCTTTCAGGTATTGAGATTGTTGGTGAATCCTTGGAATCTGTTGCCAAACCCCACAAGTATGATTTTGAATACAATCAAGACAAAACCCTTCCGGATCCGATGGACAAGATGGGGATTCAGGGCCTGTCGTATTATAAATATGACCTCAGTTTATGTACCTACTGCTCGGGCATGACCAGCACCATTCTGGCCGCCATTGCCAGGGCCTGGAAAGGCGAACCCTGGGATGATGTCGAGATTCTCAGCGGAAAAGTGATGACACCCCATGGTGGAAAAAAGAAGACGATTTTATTCGGCAAGTGCATCTACCAGGCCCATAAAGACAACCCGCATATAAAGGAGATGATTGCCATCAAGGGCTGCCCGCCGAAACCCGAAACGGTATACCAGGCCCTTCAAAAATCCGGTATAGAAGTCGACCGGGCCATTTTTGATAACCTGGATATGATTCCGGGAAAATTTTTAAAACGCTATAAAGACAGGCCGGAGTTTGATGAATCTTTTTTCACTATCACATGAACCCCATCACAGAAATTATCGATGGGTCATGCTGGTCCTGTTGTGGCTGCTTTACATCTGTTTTGGCATTGTGTCGCGTGCCATATTCCCGCTGGTCACCCCCATCCTGAATGATCTTCACATGATCTATTCCCAGATGGGCCTTATTCTCGGCTCCTGGCAATTGACCTATATCATGATGGCCCTCGTAGCCGGTTCAATCCTGGACCAATGGGGTGTTCGCAAAACCCTGTTTGCCGGAGCGATAATTATCGGTTTATCGTCAAGCCTGCGTTATTTTGCAAATAATTCTATTGCCCTCTTGATAGCGGTCGCCTTGTTTGGCGTCGGCGGTCCGATGATCTCCATCGGCGGCCCCAAAACCATCTCCTCCTGGTTTCGCGGACCAAGCAGAGGCGCTGCAATCGGCCTGTACACCAGCGGGAATTGGATCGGCGGGCTGCTTGCGCTGGCGTTGACCAACAGCCTGGTTATGCCCCTGTTAGACAATGATTGGAAACAGGCCTTTGTTGTTTACGGGATGATCACGTTTGGTGTCGGCCTGCTGTGGGTGTTGTTCGCACGGGAGACCGCGAGCGGAGACACGACAGATAGTATGACTATCATCGAGGTGTTTCGCAACCTCGGCAACCTTCCCAATGTTCGCCTGGTGCTGGCAATGGGCCTGCTGGCCTTTGCGATCAGCCATGGATTCTCCAGCTGGCTGCCGAAAATCCTGGAAATAAACGGAATGTCCGGGCCGCAGGCCGGTTTTGCAGCATCCATTACAATTGCGGCCGGCATTCCGTCTATATTGCTAATACCCTCGGTGGTGCCCGCACGCCACAGGGGCCGAACAATGGCAATCCTGGCTATTTTGACCGCCATCAATATGGTTATGGTGATGAAGGTTTCCGGACTGGCCCTTTATGTCGGCCTGGCCGTGCTGGGATTTATAAGTTCGCCCTTCATGGCGCTGTTGCTTTTGTTTCTTATGGACAGCCCCGGAGTGCAAACCAGGTACATGGGTTCCGCCGGCGGCATGTTCTATTGCGTAGCCGAGATCGGTGGGTTTGCCGGTCCTTTTTTGATGGGAGTCCTGGTGGATATGACCGGAACCTTCATGGCGGGGGCAATGTTTCTGGCAAGTTTGTGTATCGCAATCGCCACGCTTACACATTTTTTGAAGCGATGAGCTCCTTGAGCTTAGCGATATGGGCCGGCCGTGTGCCACAGCAACCCCCGACCACAGTTGCGCCGGCCTTCAGCCAGTCGCCGGCATGGCCTGCATAACTTTCAGGATCCAGGTTTGTTCGCAGACCAAGGGAACCATCGGACGCCTTGTCGCCGTCCAGGTCCCAATCTTCGGGAATGGGCTGAAAGGTATTGGCATAGCCACCAACGTATTTCAATCCGATTTGCACCAGTTGCGGCATTGCTCGGGTAATACTTTCCGGTGCACAACAATTGGCCAGCACACCTGATATCGTCAGACCCGACAGCGTTCTGACAGCATCACCAATATCTTCGCCGCTTCGCAGCCTGCCGGATCGATCCTCATGCAGGGTCCAGGACACCCAGACAGGCTTGCCGGTGCGGCTGGCAGCCGCTGCGGCTGCCCTGCCCTCATCGGCACTGGACATGGTCTCACATATTAAAAGATCAACATGGGGGGCCAGCTCTTCCGCCTGCTCGCGGTATAACGGCTCTATTTCTTCGAACCTACCGACCCGATCGGGTCGAAAACTGCCGGCCAACGGCGGCAAAGATCCCGCAATCAACACGGCCCGTCCGGATGCATCACACGCCTCCCTTGCCAGATCACACGCAAGCCGGTTGAGCTCCTTAAAGCGATCTGCAATCCCGGCCCAGGCCAAATTGCTTTTGACGATGCCATAGGAATTGATCGTGATAATGTCCGCCCCGGCGGCTATAAAATCCCTGTGAACCTCGCAAACCACCTCGGGAGCATCGATGAGGGCTTTGGCCGACCAGATGGAGGTCATAACATCGACACCGCGAAAGCGCAGTTCCCGCCCCATGCCGCCGTCGAGCAAAATCGTTCGTTCCGGAAGTTCTAAATCAGACATTCTTAAGATCGCTTCTATTCATTTTTTACCGATGGGACATGTCGTTTCACACAAACGACAACATTTAACTATCATTGTCGAACCGTGCGGATTTTCATTCGCGATTCTGTTTGCGTTTTCTTTATCGAGTTCCATCTGATCCTTGCACAGCGGCCTGCTGTAAACACCGGTCCTGCCCGGCAGCTCGTTGACTCCGAGCGGATTATTAATTCGGATTTTCTTTCCAAACGCTTTTTGCGGACAGGCTTTGCGGCAGGGCACATGGCAATCCGGGCAGGGATCAAAATCAGAGGGTCCTGTGGCCGCCAATTTAATGTCCAATAATGCGGCGCGAAGGCGGACCCGCGGCCCATAGCCCGGTGTCACCAGCATATTATTTTTTCCGATACATCCCAGACCGGCCATGACGGCGGCATCTTTTAGAAAAATGCCTCCCTGGACAATATAATAAGGTAATCCCCGCGCTTCGCAGCCTATATCCTCTCTGAGCCATTCGGTCAGACCGGAAATAATCTTTATAAGCAACCGGTTGCCGGGTGTGCCTCCTTTTAGTTCATCCTGCCACCAGTCCAGCTCGGGTTTATCTTCAGGGTGTTCGACGGCCACCACAATCGCAGATCTGGCATATGTCGGCCATAGCACTTCGCCGGAATCCCGGGGAACCTCATTATTCAAAAAGCTTTTATAACCACCGATTTGAGGATAGATCAGGTGGGAGGGAGATTGCTTAAGCGCTTCAACATCGGCGATCCCAGCCGCACAGGCCCCGAATTCCTTGGCTTTCTCTATTATCTGACTGGTTAATCCCTTTTTCGTATCTATTTGCATAATATGAGTCTCACTTTCGTGAATCGATTAGGATATAAGCTTCCCGTGTCGGACAACCTGCTTTAATGGATTGAAACCCATTCGATAGGCAAGCTCGGCAGGTTCGGCAATGTCCCAGAGCACAAAATCGGCATCCTTGCCCGGTTCGAGTGTTCCGATCCTATCCTGAAGTCCGAGCGCCCTGGCACCGTTGCGGGTCACGCCGGCAAGAGCTTCTTCCGGTGTCAT
>JBATKU010000203.1:0-3851 GCA_049669725.1 Desulfobacterales bacterium | reverse complement strand
GTCTATAAGGAGCAATGGGAGATACTTGGCTATTCAAGGAAAAGGATGAAAGACCTAACCAAAGAGCAGGCCCTAAAACCTAAGGTACCGAAAAATTAATGGCTTTTTTAGAAAACAGGGATTCCGGTAGCCGTTGGAAACATGCTAAATCATGGATAATACTAAAAAGCCCGTATTTATACATTCGCAGGAGCTTGAAAAATACAGCTACCCGCCTGATTCCATGTTTGTCACGCAAAGGGCTGCCAAAACACGGGAACTTCTAAGTTCATTAGGCCTGCTGGAGGGCAAACGTGGAAGGGAATCAGCGCCTGTACCCGCAACAAAATCGGAGCTGAAAAAGTTTCACTCGGCCAAATACCTGGAAGCATTGCAGCAGGCTGCCGTTGGGAAAATTACGCCCGAAGCGAGGAGCATGGGCCTTGGAACACCCGATTGTCCAGTGTTTAAAGAGATGTTCGACTATGCTTCCTGGGCTTGCGGAGCCACATTGACCGGGGCAGAGCTGATATTATCCGGTGAAACGGACATTGCATTTAATCCATCCGGGGGGTATCACCATGCGAGAGCCGAGATGGCTTCAGGGTTTTGCTACCTGAATGACCTGGTGCTGGCGTGCATGCGTTTTTTGAACAACGGCAAAAGAGTCTTATACCTGGATATCGATGTTCACCACGCAGATGGTGTGCAGGAAGCTTTTTACGCCAGCAATCAGGTTATGGTAATTTCGCTGCACGAAAGCGGAAAAACGCTGTGGCCCGGGACAGGATTTGAAAATGAGATTGGCGATGGACCTGGAAAGGGTTTTACCGTCAATGCCCCCTTGCCCATCGGGATTTGTGACGCAGCTTATCTGGAGGTGTTTACCGAAATCGTCATCCCTTTAATTACAGCCTATGATCCGGACATTTTTGTTCTGCAGACGGGAATGGATGCCCTTACCGCTGATCCCCTCGCACATCTTAGGCTGACAAACAATGCGCATGCTGAAATTATCGGCCGGCTTTTGCGTTTCAACAAGCCTCTGCTGGCCACCGGCGGGGGCGGGTATCATGTTGATAATACGGTCAGAGGATGGGCGCTATGCTGGAAAACCATGTGCGGGCTGGGCGATGAAAACGAGATTGCCCTCGGTATGGGCGGGGTCATGTTGCAAAGCACGGAATGGTCGGGTGGGCTCAGAGACCGCGTGTTGCCGATGGATGAGCAACATTGTGAAGCGGCGGAAACCGCCGTCCAGGCAACAATTCGTTTTTTAACCCGCAACGTGTTTAAATATCACGGCATATAAAAAAACACGGCCTGCAAGGAGAGTTTTTAATGGAGATGAAAGTTTTTTTCCCAGGCGGGAAAAAGGTAAATTCAACCTATAAAGGATTTACGGTTGGCAAATGTTTATCCGGTTCGTCCTCGGGGTTTTCCTGAGCTGGTTAGGCAAGATGCGGCGGTCTGCTGCTTTAGATTATTAGGAAAGGATGAGAACTATTGAAACCTGAAAGCAAGAAACAAAAAAACACAGGGAATCATAAAATTGATTCAGTCTTGAAAAAACCGTTTCCCCTGGAAAAGATAGAGAAACCCGGATTGCTCAAGCGGTTCCTGGATTGGATAGCCCGGGGAGCGGATAAATCGAATATGGGTAAAGCATCGTGCCCGACCTGAAAGATCAAGCGTTAGTGATCCTTCAGGCAGGAGGGCATGGGAAAAGACATAAAGTAAAAAAACAATGGAATGCGAGCGTTGTAAAACGGTTGTACCTGAGGGGGAACAAAGGGCGCTTCATGGGCAGATCCTTTGCGAAGATTGCTACATGGATCTACTTTCTCCGCTGAGGGTATGTGACCCTTGGGCAGTTCATAGCGCCATGACATTTGTGAAAGGGGCAGCCGCAGATCTCAAACTGACCCCCGCTCAGCAAAAAATAGTTGATATTCTCCAGAACGAGGGGCCTCAAGAACTGGAGAATTTGTGTCAACGGCTACAAATAAAAGAGACAGACATTGAAAGAGATATTGCCGCCCTGCGCCACATGGAAAAAATAAGGGGTGAACTCAGGGGCGGGAAGAAATTGATACGCCTGTGGTGACAGGCGGGTGACTATGAATAAATTTGAGGGGATATAAATCAGGAGGGTACCATGTGCTTGAGCACCGTATATATGAATTCGGGCAATGAGCAAAAGGAAATCATGAAAGACATCACCCGTGCATATTGTAACCACCCATAAAGGCACCGACTTCGACGCACTGGCATCCATTGTTGCGGCAAATCTGCTGTATCCTGGCATTGTGACTGTTTTGCCCGGAAGCCTCAACCCGAATGTGCGCGCGTTTCTGTCACTTCACAAAGACCTCTTCGGCTTTTGCAAATCAGAGGACATCGATCCGGATATGGTGGACAAGCTGACTGTCGTCGATATCGACCGATGGGACCGCCTGGATGGACTTGACCGTCTGAAGCAAAACCGGCATCTAGAAATTTCCCTGTTCGATCATCACGGCAATCAGGGAGATATCAATGCCTCGTGGCGCTGCCAGGAAGGGATGGGTGCCAATATTACCCTGATGATACGATATTTAAAGGAGCAGGAAATACCCCTAACCCCTGTTCAGGCCAGCCTTTTTCTGGCCGGCCTTTATGAAGATACGGGCAATCTCACTTTTCTATCCACAAGGGCGGAAGATGCCCATGCCGCCGCCTACCTGCTGGAAAATGGAGCCGATCTTCATATCATCGGTGCATTTCTCAGTCCAACCTACGGCCCCAAGCAAAAAGATGTGCTGTTCCGCATGCTCCGCAACGCCCCCAGAACCGTAGTAGATGGATATGCCGTTTGCATCAAACGGCTAAGGGTAAGCGGATATGTCGGCAATCTCGCCGTCGTCGTACAGATGTACCGGCAAATAATGAACGTGGATGCCGCCTTCGGCGTCTTTGAGTTGAATTCAAATCGCTGTCTGGTGATCGGTCGCAGTGTGACGGACGGCATCGACGTGGGGGCAATCATGCAGCACATGGGGGGTGGCGGGCATTCCGGAGCCGGTTCGGCCATGTTGAAATCCGCGGACCCCATCGCGGTGGAAGCCTGGATCCGCGTGTTGATCGGTGAAAGCCATCAAACATCCGTGAAAATCAAGGATTTGATGTCCTTTCCCGTATGGACCCTGACGCCTGAAATCACCATGAATCAGGCCGGAACAAGGCTACGGGAAAAGGGCTACAAGGGTGCCCCTGTTCTGGAAAACGAAAAACTGGTCGGAATCCTTTCCCGCAGGGACTTTGCAAAAATAAAGAAAAAAAGCCATTTTCAATCACCGGTCAGGGCGTTCATGAGCAAGAAGATAATAACAATCCATCCGGAAGATAGTCCGGGCCATGCGGCTCATTTGATGATCAAGCATGATATCGGCCGTCTTCCTGTAGTGGATGAGGGTAATATCGTCGGCATTTTTAGCCGCTCCGACGCTGTGGCGGATCTTTACGGTCTGTGCCCGCTGGTTGACAATCTTGCCACCGGTTGTAAGCAAAATAAATTTTCCTTTAACTCAACTGCAGATCGAAGATCGGCAACAATCCAAATTGAGGCATCGAATCGTTACCTAACGTTACCTGAGGCCAAAAATTAACGTTACCTCACCTTGATATCCAAATTTTTCCAGGCTATTCGTCCAGTTCCCTATGCCGCAATCAGTTTATTTTTAAATAAGTTTACAGGAACTTATGGGTTAAGCCGACCTTTGATCAAGCATGTTTTCAGCCATGGCATCAATCCTGCAATTTGTTTAAGTAAGTAATCTTAAGCGTCAATGGCATTTTCGACGGACGGTTAAAATCCATTACATAGAATGAAT
>JBATKU010000202.1:0-6540 GCA_049669725.1 Desulfobacterales bacterium | reverse complement strand
ATTCCTGCGGGTATTTTCAGGAATCGATTCGGTTTTGAATTTCTGCCCGACTTTGACGGCACTGTCTGGAAGCAGGTAAAAAAAGAGGCCGACGGACACATCCGGAAACTGCCGCAAGGGCTGATCGCGGGCAGTGATCTGTCCGCGGAGGCCGTCAGCGCGTCGCGGACAAACCTGATGGGGCTCCATTATGGAAATAACGTAAGTGTTGAAAGAGCGGACTTCAGAAAGCTGCCCGCCCTTGAAGGTCACGTGCTTGTAACCAATCCGCCTTATGGCATTCGGATGGGCAGGGACGAAAACCTTGAAATGTTATATAAAAATCTCGGCGATTTTTTAAAACAAAAATGCAAAGGCTCGGCCGCTTTTGTTTATTTCGGAGAGCGGGAGTATATCAAAAAAATCGGGCTGAAAGCATCATGGAAAAAGCCGATCAAGGCCGGCGGACTTGACGGCAGGCTGGTTAAATACGAGATTTACTGAAAGCACTAATCAAGATTTGGAACCGTTTCCACTTTTTTTCTTTCCGTTTTTGTCACGATAACGACTAAACCGGCTGTTTAGCACAGTGTGGGTCTGGTTGACGTACTGACCCCCTTTGTCCTTCCAGATCTCAAAAATTCCGTGGCTCTTCTCCGAAAAGGTGTGCCATCGGGGACCCAATTTTTCAACTGCGGCGGCCACCTCCTGCTTGAGTCTTCTACCGGCACGGTCAACCGTCGCGGGAACATATTTCCCCAATTCTTTGAGCTCTCTGCCCGACCGATCAAAGGCCTGGCTCTTGATCGTATCCTGAGCACCTGTCAGGATCTTTTTAAACTCGGCGCGCATCCTCCGGTAGACCGCACGCTTTTGCATGCTGGACCCCGTATCATCCAGTTGCTCAAACAGGGCATCGATTTCGCTTTCGGCCTCGAGCCAATCCTTTACCGGGTCACCATCGGAAAATCCTCTTTTCTCCGCCCGATAGTAGGCGGTGGTTTCAATCATGCGATATCTTTCTTCTGATGCGGATATCTTACTGATATTATTCATTATTAACTTTCCTTTTTTTGAATTTTTCAATGGCATTGATGCCAATTCGGTCCGGTGTCTTTGCTCCATTTATTAATATAGGAAGGTATAGCCAGATACAGTCAATTGCAATAGGTGATGCCAACTTTTTCATGCCGGAAGCAACCCTAATAATATTGACTGCGGAAAGGCTTACATGCTAAAAATCTAAAAAATTTTTCAATGCGCTAATTCCCAAACTGAAAGGTTACCATGACAGAAATTCCAAGGCCTCATTTCTTCATCAGATAGATGGGGTTTTGATTCTTTAACAACTCTGATTTGCTTTCCAATATATTTTATAAAAAAGGCCGTGTGACGGAACGTTTTTTGACAACCGCTGGGAGTCATTATGCCGGAAAAATCCGGACGGGCATTAATCCTGATCTCCTGCGCCTGCGCCATTTTCTGGCCGGGTGCATTTATCTTCGGCTTTCCCGGGGTCATGAGCCAGTACTGGCAACAGACCTTCAATGTCGGAGGCAGTGAGGTCGGCCAGACAATCTTTTTTATCCTGATCGGCGCCACCTGCTTTATGTATCTTTGCGGACGCTGGCAAGAAAAGTACGGGCCCGCAAAGCTGGTCGCCTTAGGGGCCGTCCTGTGCGGCAGCAGTGTTATTTGGCTGGGGCGGGCTGAAAGCATGACCGCAGTCTACGCCTGGGCGTTTTTAGTCGGCGCCTCATCGGCCTTTATCTATGTCCCGGCACTGACAGTGGTGCAGCGCTGGTATCCCGAAAGGCGCGGGCTGGTTTCAGGGCTTTTTAATACAGCCTTCGGAATGGCAGCGGCCGTCATGTCTCCGGTATTCACCACCCTTTTGTCAAGCTGGCGTTATGAAACGATCAACCTGGTGCTGGGCTGTGTGGCGCTCATCGTCGGCTTGGCGGCTGCCACCCTTATCCGGTTCCCAGAAGAGCCCCTGGCGGCGCCGGCGACCGCTACGACGATTGGGCCGATCAGCCGCTCGGTGGCTGAGGCTTTGAAAACCCGCGAATTCTGGTGCCTATGGCTTACCTGGGTGTTGGCCGGCGCGGCCGGCGCCAGCATGCTGGTGCTGGCCACAGGATTCGGGTTGGCTCGTGGGCTCAGCCTCACCCAGGCCGTCGTTTTACTTACCGGATTTAATTTGACAAATGGGGGCGGCCGGCTGGTGAGCGGAATTTTCTCAGACAGTTGGGGGCGCAGCCGAACGATGGCCTTCAGCTTTACGGGTGCTGCCATCGCCTATCTGATCATGCCCCATTTGGAAGGCATCTGGATATGGACCGCCCTGGCGGCCGTGATCGGCTTTGCCTTCGGGTCCTTGTTTGCGGTCACCGCACCGCTGGCCGGCGACTGTTTCGGCATGGCCCATTTCGGGGCCATCTTCGGGCTGATTTTCACCGCCTACGGGTTCTTGTCCGGACCCCTCGGTCCGTGGCTGAGCGGCTATATTCTGGATCGCACCCAGGGCAACTACACCCTGGTCTTTTCGTATCTGGGCCTAATGTATCTGGCTTCAGCCGGACTCATTCTACTGGTGCGGCCCTGGCGCGAATGTCGGTTATAACATCAAAGACGGTCGCCCGTTTTTCCATTTAAGCTTTTAGTCAGACGATCTAGAAAATCTTGGGCACGATGATGGGAATTCTTATTTATAGAAAAAACCAATATGGGCAGGTATTTAAGTCGGCATGTCGGGTTGTTCGCCACCTTTCAGTTTAAGCCGGTAAACAGCTTCTGGGGTAACTATTTCTTTACCCTCTATCATCTCCTTTATTGCCGGGGCCACCTTTTTATAGATTTTGTATAACCCATCCATGAGTTCGACATCGGAGATCTCTTCCCACTCTTCTTTTTCATTATATTTAGCCTCATATAGGGGCAGTGCGTACATCCGCCTCCTCCCGTCATTCTCAGCATGAATCAAAATTCTAACCCTAATCACCCCTGAAATATGGTGCAACCACCAAAGATTTCTTCTGAACCAGTATCGGCAATTTTCACAGAAACTTAAGTTCTATATTCCGGCAAATATGGCTGGCATCATCATATCATAGATAATCCTTTTGACATTTTCATCGTTTTTTCCTATTCTCAGGCTAATCCGACCCGTAACGCCAGATATAAAATGAAGGAAGGAGAAAATCTGTGGAAAATGGCATTCAAAAGGAAGAGAAAACAGCAATTAGCAACTCCACCGTTATCGTCGGTAACATTACGGCTAAAGAACATTTGATCATAAACGGTAGGGTCAAGGGCAACATAGAAATTAAAGGATATAATTTATTTATCGGCCCCCAGGGAAGATTGGAGGGTGAAGTTTATGCCCAAAACGTTAGAATTAGAGGTCATATGCGAGGGGAGATTAAAGCAAATGGGACCGTGGAGATCACCAAGGAGGCCGATTTTTCAGGGAATATTGAGAGTAAAGGTGTTTCTGTCGAGAAGGGTGCTTTTTTCGATGCATCTGTAAAATTAGGGCGTTAATCACCAAGAATCGGTGAGACACCATTTTCTGAACAGGTCTGCGGGTCTATCGGATGTCTTTTTCACACTGGCAATTTTCTCCAGCGGCAAAACCACGGTGATTTCAGGTAAGCATTCATATGCTTAAGAAAATAATATCAGGAGGCCTACCCGGAGTTGAGGCAGCTGCTCTGGATGCCGCCATCAAACTTGACATTCCGTATGAAGGATGGACTTACAAAGGCCGCAAGACGGAAAACGATGATTTACAAAAGCAGTACAATCTTAAGGAGATTGCTAATCCAAGCTATTTTGAAAGGCTGGAAAAAAACATTATCGGCTCTGAAGGTACGGTGATCCTGACCTATGGTCAGCTTATCAGAGGTTCTAATGCAACCAAGGATTTGGCTGACAAGCAAAATAAGCCATGCCTGCTTTTGGAACTAAACAAATGCACACCTATCCATACAATTTCTTCTATTCGTAAATGGATGGACAATCACAAGATTGAAAAAATCTTTTTTACTGGATCGAAACCGATTGCTGCCCCCAACATTCATGAGGAAATCATTCTAATTATCGAAGGTGTCTGTCAAGTTGAGCGTGAGTATGAGAAATTTCTCGGCTTTCAGGAAGAAAATGATCCGGCCAAATTTTGACTCCTAAATTTTCCCCTGGCAGCCTGTTGGCAAAGGCATTATTGATATCGGCTTCTAAGCGTCCTCTTGTGATGTCATCGTTTCAAGTTCTTCCCAGCGACGGTAAGCGGTCTCGATTTCACGTTCGACGCGATCGAAATCCGATTTAACGCCGGCAATCTCTTCTTTTTCTTTTTTATAAAACAAAGGGTCGGACATGATCTCAAACAGTTCTTTTTGCTCTGATTCAAGGGCTTCGATCTTTTGGGGCAGATCCTGCATTTCCCGCTTTTGCATATACCCCAGCTTTCGTGATGGGCGCGCCCTGGGTGTTGGCCGTGCTTTTTTGTGGCCATTTTTTTCCGGCGGCCGCTCTGCTGCACGTTGCGGCCGCTGACTCAGCCAATCATCGTACCCACCGATGTATTCGACCACCTGCCCGTTGCCTTCAAAGACGATGGTGCTGGTGACCACATTGTTTAAGAAGGTCCGATCGTGGCTGACCAGCAGAAGGGTCCCCTGGTACTCGAAAATCAGCTCCTCCAAAAGCTCCAGGGTTTCGGCATCAAGATCATTGGTCGGCTCGTCCATCACCAGCACGTTGGCCGGTTTCGTGAACAGTTTGGCCAGCATCAACCGGTTCTTTTCTCCGCCGGATAGGACATAAACCGGCGTGCGGCATCTTTCGGGCGAGAAGAGAAAATCTTGAAGGTGGCTGATGACGTGGCGTTTTTGGCCGTTAAAGATAATAAAGTCGTTGCCCTCGGCAATGTTTTCCCGCACGGACTTTTGCTCATCAAGCTGGGCCCTGAGTTGGTCAAAATAAACTACCTGAAGGTTGGTGCCATGACGGACACTGCCTGTTTCCGGGCTCGCCGTTTTTAAAAGGACTTTCAGCAGGGTAGTTTTGCCAACCCCGTTGGGGCCGATGATGCCCACCTTGTCCCCGCGCATGATGACCGTCGAAAAATCCCGCACGATCGGGGCCTGCCCATAGGAAAAGCTCACCGCCCTGGCTTCGATGACCAGTTTGCCGGTCCGTTCCGCCTCCTGAACCTGCAGCCTGACATTGCCGATTTTGCGGCGGCGGGCCCGGTAGGCTGCCCGCATCTTTAGCAGGCTCTTGACGCGCCCTTCGTTTCGGGTTCGGCGGGCTTTGATCCCTTTTCTGATCCAGGCTTCCTCCCTGGATAGTTTTTTGTCGAACACCCCATTTTGAGTTTCTTCGATCTCCAGGGCGGCCTGTCTGCGTTTTAAATAGGCGGCGTAATCGCAGTCATAGGAAACCAGGCGGCCCCGATCCAGTTCCAGAATTCTGCCGGCGATCTTCTTGAGAAAAGCACGGTCATGGGTGATAAACAGCAGGGTTTTTACGTGGCGCAGGATAAATTCTTCCATCCATATGATCGTGTCGATATCAAGATGGTTGGTGGGTTCATCCAGCAGGAGGAGGTCCGGTTGGCCGACCAGGGCCCGCGCAAATAGGGTGCGCCGTTTCAGCCCTGCTGAAAGGTCGGCAAACCGCTCTTCAGGATCCAGCCGGGTTCGTGAAAGAATGTTTTCGACGCGGGTTAAAAGTTCCCATCCACCGCCGGCGTCCAGCATATGCTGCAGTTCTTCGCGCCTTTTTGCCAGTTGCGGGTTGTCCCTGGTCTCAGTATACCTGCAGATCCGGCTGTGCTCGGCCAGCGCCCGGCCCTTTTCACCGAGGCCAGCGGCAACCACATCAAAGATTGTGCCGTCGAATCCTGCCGGCACATCCTGTTCCAGAGCAGCCACGCCGATGCCCTGCCGGTGCCAGATATTACCGCTGTCCGGAAGCATTTCGCCGCCCAAAAGCTTCAGCAGGGTGGTTTTGCCCACACCGTTGCGACCCACCAGGCACACGCGCTCCCCTTTTTCGATCTGGAACGTAACGTTTTCCAGCAGCGGAAGCTCCCCGAATCCCCAGCACACATCCCGCATAGCGATCAGAGCCATAAGGCTTGCCTCTTTAACCAAAAGATCTTATTTCCGGAAGAACAATAGAAGTGGTTTCAAAACCCAAGATCACGTCCCAAGACGAGGCAAGCCAGCTCATAGCTCATAGTAAAAATGATCTTAATCCTTCAGACTATCAGCCATGAGCTATCAGCTATGTGCTAAAATTTATGTGAGCATTTCCAAGAAACTTGTCCGCCTGAGGCAGATAAAATGAAGCTTTGAACCTACTTCTAATTTATATCCCTCGTCTTATAGAATTCAACCTCCGGCCAGTCTTCCATGCAGTAAGTGAGCTGAAATTCACTGGTTGTCAGAAAGGACAGGCAGCCTTGAGAATCTCTGGCCAGGTTGGCCGTATTTTTTTTCTCAAATTCGGCCAGTTTTTTGCGGTCACCGCACTCGATCCAGCGTGCCA
>JBATKU010000201.1:0-1590 GCA_049669725.1 Desulfobacterales bacterium | reverse complement strand
CCCCCTTTTGCGAACCCTAAAAGCTGCTTTGTAAGATCTGCACCGCTCTGAACGTATTTCTCGATATTTTTTAATTTTTCATAATGCGGGTGATTGGATTCCAGATCAAAGGTCATGAGAGATGCGTTCCCCAAAATTCCCATAAGCAGGTTATTATAGTCGTGTGCGATGCCACCGGCCAAGGTGCCAATGGCCTCCAGCTTTTGTACCTGCTGGATTTGAGCCTCCAGTTTTTTCTGTTCATAAATATTTCGCAAATTAACCACGCTGCCCACAGGATTTCCATCGCGATCATGATAAATGGCGCCGCTGACGCTTACAGGGATGACATCTCCGGCTTTCGTGTGCCGGAACGTTTCAATGCCCGTAAGATTTTCTCCGGCGAGGACTTTCTCTATCATTTCGATAGTTTCAGGCCAATTTTCTTCAGGAACAAACATGTCCATTTTTTTGCCGAAACATTCCTTTAGGGTCCATCCAAAAACCTTCGTGAATGTCGGGTTCAAATAAGTTACCTTCCCTTCCATGTCATAAACAATAACAGAATCAGGGTTTGCTTCAAGAACGGTACGATATTTATTTTCACTCTCGCGAAGGGCCTCTTCAGCCTGTTTGCGGATGGAAATCTCCAGACGTGCTTTTTCGTAGAGACGAGCATTCTCTATTGCAATGGCAGCTGACCCTGCTAAGGTCTCCATTAAGGATAGGTGGTCTTTGTCGAATCGCCCTGTTTCAATATCCACCACTTGGAGCACGCCGATAATATCTCCCTTGACATATAAAGGGACAGTGAGGATGGACTGGGTATGCTTTCCGATGGCCTGATCCACTTCCTTATAATGCCGTTTATCGGAATATGTGTCCGGCGAGATCGAGCTTTCACCATGCTGCACCACCCATCCGGCCAAACCTTCTCCAGGTGCCAATCGCCAACCGCGCAGGGTTTCTCCATAATCGCCGGTAGCCTCTTCGCAGACCAGCTCTCCGGTGTCTTCATCGATCAACCAGATTGAACTGCCGAGGACGCCCATCAATCGACGGACTTCCTCCAAAACACTAACGATAACCTGATCCAATTCCAGGCTTGAATTAAATGCTTGCACGGTCTGGGTGTGCAGCCGCTGCTCGCGGTTGCGCAATCGAATAATCTGTCTGGAACGTTCGTGTTCGGTAGTATCACTTAAAATAACGACACGTGTATCTTCTTCCGTATCTCCCAATATTTTTATTTTGACCAGATATTCGCCCAGAACAAGGGGAGAATCGACCGTCGATATTTCCGATCTTTCCTCGGGCGCTTTTAAAAGCTCGGCCACTCTTTGAGCCGAATCCCCTGAAAAAATACCGGTTAAAATCGAGCCTAACAGTTTTTGCTTGGGGATATTGCACAAAGAAACCGCCGCGGAATTGGCAAAGACAATTTTTCCTTCAGAAGTTATTTTAAAAATTCCTTCTGACATTGCCTCCAATATTGTATGGGATTCTTTCTTGACGGCCTGCAATTCCTGGGTTGTTTTCTCCATTGGATTTTAACCTTTTGAAGCGTTTCCAGGTATTAAAGTTTAGGATATTGTGTTCCATGAAGAAGAG
>JBATKU010000200.1:0-1662 GCA_049669725.1 Desulfobacterales bacterium | reverse complement strand
TTGGTTCTCAGCGTGCCGGTTCCAATGCTATCCCGGTGCTGATGGAGGATCCGAATAAATCTATCAATCCATCGCGCTTCAAACTCCTGCATGATCCGCGTAGAAATGGAAATATTTGCCACTGTCGGCTGGCCCTCCGGATCTTTTTTGGAAATGACTCGCATCGGAAAGGGCAGATCTTTCATCTCCACATCAACAAGGAATTTCTTGGTATCAACCATTTTGAATTCTCCTTATGGAATTTGAGTTATTTGTATAAAAACTTCAAAATTAATTTTCGAAAAATTCGAAATTAAGAGGGATAGGCTCATTTGCGATTACTCCTGAGAAAGTGACCGTCCCGACACTGAATTACGTCACATGGATGGCTATTTGAAGTTATTAATTCGGCGGGATCAAAGTGAATACCAATGTCTCACAGGGCTTCTTCGATGGTCTCTTTTTCGCTCTGTAAATTCTCAACCGCCGCATTGGAGAATACATAAAAAGGTCCTTTACCGTCGAATAAAACCAAATTTACACAAATCGCTAAAAGAGCAACTTTTTGGCCTTTCTCCATCAGCGGAATTCTAATATTTCTGCTAAACCTTTTGAGATTGCTCCTTTCCATGGTGTCGTTTTTCGCAGTCAAAGCTGATTTTTACGGGGCCTTTCCGTTCCTTTTAATCATATAGTCATTAAGGGCGTCTTGAAGCGTGTCTACAGCAAGAAAGGCGCAGTGCCGGTTTTCCTCGGGAAATTTTCCCAGAATCTTCAGAATTGTATCGCCGGTGATGTCCACGAGTTCATCAGGTGTTTTCCCAAGTGCCAGTTCGGCGGCAAACGAGCCGCACACCGTGCTGGACCCGCAGCCATCGGTCAAAAATGTGGCCTCTTTGACTCTGTTTTTTTCAAATTTCAAAAAAATCTGCATGGTATCACCGCAGGACCCGGTGACCCGGCCGTGTCCGTCGGGCTTTCCTAAAGCGCCGGCATACAGGGGATTCTGCCACCTTTCAAAGGCAACATCACCGAATTCAGCTCTTGTCTCTTCCAGGATCTGATTCTGTAATCCGTTAACGAAATCATCCAGTGCAGCGCCCATCATGTTTCTCCTATATACTGACCCTATTCTCGTGTCAAAGTCGCCCCACATTTCGGGCACTTCTGCTCAAAGCAAGGTGTTCCCAGTTGATGCGACACTTAATAGACCGGTCGATTTTGAACCAAACTTGACTTGTTGCCTCCCATAATTTTTTCTATAATCAAGTTGCATCCTTCCGCAACTTCAGATTCCGGATACATTTCCAGAGAAGGTTTCCGGGCATCAGCGCATTTTTCAAAATGCGGATCAATGGGTATTCGTCCTAAAAATGGAATATCCCCCAAAAATACCGCCCTGCTTCCGGGCCCGGTGCTGAAAAGTTCCAGGCGCCGGTCGCAGTCTTGACAAAAAAATCCTCGCATATTTTCAATCCAGCCAGCGATTGGTATATTTTCTTTTGTGAAAAAATTGATCATTTTTTTGGCACGGTCCCTTTGTATTTTATTGGGTGCTGTCACAATGATTTTTTCGGCATCCGGAATGGCTCGAATTAAAGTAAGCAGCCCTTCGCCCGGGCTTGGCGGCGCATCGACAAAGAGGTAATCCAGGCTACCCCAATTCACACTGGAGATAAACCG
>JBATKU010000199.1:0-2340 GCA_049669725.1 Desulfobacterales bacterium | reverse complement strand
CTATTATTTTTCTTAGCGCCCGTCTTTTGTTTTCTGCCTTTGGGGCAAACAGGCATTGCAAACACCACGCCCCGGCCAACAGTTGATCGTGCGGCTTTGCGCATGTCAACTTTGGCCTGTTGTGTGATGTGCCAGCGCCGGTTTATTTTTCTTCTCCCCTTCCCTTGGCCCATGTCTTTTGTACAAGCGCCCACGACGGGCAATTGTACTCTTCTTTTTTTTCTCGGCTTCATCTTATGCTTTTTAGTTCTGTAAACAAGTCTAAGATATTTCATGATGTAAAAATGGTTCTATCACATTCTCCCGTGCGGTTTGCAGCGTTTCTACCTTGTCGGTTCGGCTGTTGGCGCGGTATATGAGCGTAATCAGCTCGATAGTCTCTTTCTTTAAACTCTCGCCGACAGTGTATTTGTACTCCTTGCTGAAATCCTTTGTAAACTGAAATATGGCAAGTAATAAGTCATACGTTGCTTTGTATACTGGTAGTTCGCTGTATTGCGTCATAATTTCACTTTTTCAAAATATCGCGACCCGGTTGGCGGGTAACTAAAAGAAAATAGTCAAAGGGGCAAATAGTCAATCCCGCAAAAGACGAACAGAAAACCCCAAACTCTTGTTGTTGATGTACCTGTACAGGTACTCGTAAATGCAGTAGAGGTAACGGTAGTATGCGAATGACGCATCGTCCTCCGAAGCACTCCACCAGTAACCGTAGTCACTCTGGTTGCTGAAAAAACCACCGTCATAACGACAACCGCCCGGAAGGGCCGAGAAGCCACTGGCATTGTTTTTGCTTAGGTCGACGCCAATGCATCCTTCTTGACACCACGTATCTGTGCATAGCAACCAATCCGACTGGGCCGCCATTGATTTCGCAATCTTGTTTCCACTAGTCGTCCCATCCCAGTTGTAGCCATTCGCTATAAGGTAATTCTCCAAGGTAGTCCATTCTGCATCCGTCGGCACATGCCAGCCCTTGGGAGCCAGTTTTTTCGTATCAACTGCATAAAAATTATACAATGCTCCCCATTTCGACGCGTTTGCTGCATTGTTTTCGTAATAACAGTATGCGCCGGTGGTCGATCCTGTTGAATAGAGGTTATACCATGCGGCCCTATCGGGAACATGGGTAATAGGCGTTCCATCATTGTACTTCGTCGTCTTCAGGTTTTCCACTGTCCACACCTGGTTCCCAATTCTCACACTCTGGTAAACATTACCGTCAACATCCGCCACATTGCCTGCATTTGGTATCATCTTAATCGTAACTCCGCTCGTATCAGATGTCCTGATTGAACACCGATAATTCAGTTGCCCTTCCTTAACCACAGAAATAACATCAGCAATCACTGCCATGGTTTTTGCCTGCTTTGCCAAAGCGGAACTGTTACCTAATGACGCACTACGTTCTGCCGAAAAGATACCCAAAGACGATGATTTGAATGAATAGGCATCGCCACCGATGTTGACCTTGTAAATAAATATTCCGGTGGATTGTAGCGGCGCTTCAATCGCATGTGTTCCTGTACCGTAAGTCCTATTGCTATTGTATATCTGTTTTCCACTGAGAGCATGAATAGTAATGGCAACAGGTACTTTCTTGGAAAGAGTAAATACAATCTTTTGATTTTGAATCCAAATAGGACTTGCTGTTATCCCGCAGCTATTAATGCCCTGCCGTATTTGCGTCGAGCCTTTTGTAAGAGTGAAACTTCCATCTCCTCCAGTCGTTGTGGATATATCCGCCACTTCAAGTTTAACCGTTGCTCCGGAAATCCCAACACCGGCAGTATCTTTGACAATGCCACTAATGTTGATTGTCTGCGCCACACAGAGCGTTGCTCCCAGACAGATTGCTGTAATGGTTTTGAATGAAATCACCGAAAACCGCCTATGGGTTGATCGTTTGTTGCCAATTCTTTGTCCTTCATTCGCCATGGACGGCGAATAGTTTTATGGGCCAATGGTTAAAATTAATTCATTTCTTCTTTGTCTTCAAAATAAACCGGTGCTGGAATTTCACACAACGTTTAGGAAAGTATGTTGTAACGAACACTATAATATAATTCCCCTTCCTTATTTATACTTGTGAGTTATTGCATACTTTCTTTGTTGAACGAAGTCGCATCTCAATAATCTTCATAAGGGTAAAGTATCTTCTTCTTTTCTTTCCTAAAAGTAATACTTTTTATCTCTTTTCGTTTTCTTATCTCTTAATTTTGATTCTTTAACTCTTTTTTCACTGCGAATTTTCTTTATTAATGCGTATTTTCCGGTTTTTTAACAATAGCCAGCTACAAATGTCTTATTGTACACGTAATAAAAATATCTGGTCTGCTA
>JBATKU010000198.1:0-1752 GCA_049669725.1 Desulfobacterales bacterium | reverse complement strand
GCTCATGATGGTAAAACAGATAGCATCAATCCTTTTTTTCTTTCTTTTTTTCCTCTTCAAGAACAACCTTACGTCCGCAAAGATCACACTTTCCTTCTTCCGTGATGCACGGCTGTTTGGGGGCGTCACCGCCACAGATTCCACACTTGGGCATTCAGATCACCTCCTCTCTGTAAGTATTTTGACGAATGGTCCTTCTGGCTACATCCGCATTTGATCGCCCAGCCTGCGGGCGATCTCCCGACCCAAAACCTTGGCCTGCCCCCAGGTTTCGGTCTGATCTTCCACATTACAGAATTTTTCAGGCGTTACCGTGGTGTCATCACCGAATATCCAAGGCAGCGCACTCATCGGACAACTCTGCCCATAGCCGCAGACCATGCATTCCGGGTTGCCGGTCACCTTCAGCTGCCCGAGCACATTCATGCCCTCAAGATTCAAGGCATGGGCGATCTGGTTACTGGCCTCTTCCAGGCCGGGGGCTCCGCGCCCGATGCCCGTAGCTACCACGACCGCAAGTTTGCCTTTATTAAGGCCGTTTTGGTGCCTTAAAGAAAACAGCCGTTCCAGAAATGCCTTGGTAAATCCATCGACAGCGCCGTAGGGGGAATATCCACCCACAACGACAGCACCGGCGTGGCGGACTTTTTCGGCCAGTTCGGGAAAGTCGTCCTTGACCTTGCAGATGTTGTCCTTCTTGCATCCAAGGCAGGCGATACAGGGGCGTACGTTGATCTTGCTGAGTTTGACAAACTCTGAAGACAATCCGCTGCTTTCAAGAACTGCATGAATCAACCGGTCTGTATTGCTGTTTTTTATGGGACTACCCGAGATTCCGATGATTTGAGGTTGCATAATCGTAGCTCCTTATTGGTGGGGTTAAATTTACCTGCACCATAGGAGCCATATGAATCAATGTCTGTAGCAACTGTTACAAAGTTGGAAAAAAATCAGGGGATGTGGCTGTACTTGGATGGAAAAGGTAACTATGCTGTTTTCAAGGCAGGCAGAATGAGCCGTTTGTCCTCATGGATAATCTTGCCTGCCTTTTTAAGCGCTTTCATGGCGCGGGTAATGCTGACCCGGTGGGCTCCGGTAAGAAAGCTAAGGTCCTCATGTGTCAGGGGAAACTGGATGACGATCCCTTGGGTACTGAGCGTTCCATGCTCTTTGGCAACGCTGGTGAGCACGCGGTAAAGTCGGTCTTCAATATTGGTAACAGCTAAACTTCCCACTCGCCTCGTCAACCAGGTGATTCTTTCACTCAGGTTTTTAATGATCTGCAATCCGACCTTGGGATGTTGCAGGACCAATTGTTCAAATTGGCTGCGGCTGAAACCGCAGGTTAAGGTTTCTTCGATGCAATAAGCGCTGACCGGGTATTGGCCTTCTTCCGAAAACATGTTTTCACCGACAAAATCACCGGCCTTACGGATATCCAGCGTCAGTTCGGTGCCGTCTTCGAGCACTTTGGAAAGCTTGACACGCCCGCCTTTGATCAGAAACATTTCATCGGTCGGGTCCCCCTGCAAGAACAACGCTTGACCCGTGGTCGATTTTTTCCGCAATGCCTCACGGCTGAGTGCTTCAATTTCCTCTGCTTCGAGGTTCTGGAATATCCACAGGTGGCCGATACAGGTTGGCGATAGTTCGATATCGGTATGCTGGATTTTGATTCACCATTTTTGTGGTGCAAATAGATTGATCATATCACAGTCAAAAGCGAAAAAGGCCAACCACAATATCTGGCAG
>JBATKU010000197.1:0-5222 GCA_049669725.1 Desulfobacterales bacterium | reverse complement strand
AGGAATAGGTGTTGGGCAGCAAGTATAAAAAATTGCGCGCAACCTTTGATTTCACAACACGAAATCCCGAAGTAAGATCTTTAATGGAAAATTTGGCAACGTAGGATGCAAACCAATTGTAAACCTTATTACCAAGCGCACGTCCCAGGGAAGCCTGGTCGCTGGATGAGCGCGCCCCCACCACCATGTCATATTCAGGGAAATAGGCGATTAATTTGGCAATATCTTCCGGGTTATGCTGTCCATCCCCATCCATTAAAACCAGGATATCGCCGGAGGCCACACGAATCCCGCTTTTTATGGCCGCCCCGTTACCAATGTTATAGGGATGACTGTATACCTTCGCCCCCGCCTTTCGGGCCTCAACAGCTGTACCTTCTTTGGACCCATCATTAACAACAATAACTACATAATCCGGATATAAAGATTTAGTTCTTACCACCAGATCTTCAATGGTTTTTTCCTCATTGTAGACCGGTATGATAACAGAAACTTTAATGTTGCTCATAGAATTTACCTTTGCTGTTTTAGATAATAAGAAATAATTGGCTTTGATGTCAAGTGAATACATCCGGCATGTGAAAAAAACTTAATAATTTTAATGAATTGTGCTTGTCTTGGTTTATCCTGAATTGATTTCAGCCATGAACTGTGAGACAATTATGAGTAGAGAATCGCGGCCCCAGAAGGCCGGTAATTTCACCCCAGGGAGATGGTGTCTACCGTTAGGTTGCCATTGGAATAATGTATTATTGGGTATAAAAAGCGGATATGGTTGAAAAGTCTATCTATCAAAAATTCGTTGCTAAAGTCAGGCCTGAATTCATCGTCGGTATTTTTATGGTGTTGGCGATACTGGTCATATATTCGCAGACCATAAGTTTTGATTTTGTTCTTCTTGATGACGATGTCTACGTCACCAACAATCCTCACTTTAACAGAGGGTTGCGCAGTGAAAGTATTAAACAGGCATTTTCACAAGCACATGGTGGATTCTGGATTCCGCTGACCTGGGTGTCATATATGATCGATAGCCAGCTGTATGGAATGAAGCCGGGTGGCTATCATATGACCAATGTCCTTTTTCACATCCTAAATACCCTCTTAGTGTTCACGGTCTTCCGAAAAATGACCGGCAATTTATGGCGCAGCGGCTTTATAGCGGCCATGTTTGCTGTTCATCCCCTTCACGTGGAGTCGGTGGCCTGGGTGGCAGAACGCAAAGATCTCTTGTTTGCCTTTTTCTGGCTGCTAACCATGTGGGGCTACCTGCATTACGTTAGACAGCCTGGAATCAAACGCTATTTGCCGGTCTTGCTGTTTTTTTCAGCAGGTCTGATGGCCAAACCGATGATAGTGACCCTGCCCTTCGTCCTATCGTTGCTCGATTATTGGCCTCTCAAACGGATTGATTTCCAAAAAATTAGCCGACCGAATACCATCAACCCGGTCATGCCGGTTACCCGTCTTGTTTTGGAAAAACTACCCCTACTCACTATGGCTGTATTTGTCAGTATTCTGACCTACACCCAGCAAAAATCCTTCGGAGACATAACTTCCTTAAAAACCTCCCCGATTGTTGATCGATTTGCCAATGCTTTTATATCCTACGTAAAATACATCGCCAATTTGATCTGGCCACGTGATTTGACCGTCTTGTACCCGTATCCCAATGCATGGCCCATCTGGCAGGCGGCCGGCTCCTGCCTGATGCTGGGACTGCTATCCGGGCTGGTAATCAAATATTTTCGAAAGTATCCTTACCTGATCGTCGGGTGGCTGTGGTTCCTGGGGACCCTGGTACCGGTAATCGGCATCATTCAATTCGGGGCCCAACCCATGGCGGACAGGTATACCTATGTCACTTTCATCGGGCTTTACATCATGATCGCCTGGGGGATTGCCGAGCTGCTGGGCAATTGGCGCTATAAAAAAGTCGTGCTGGCTTCAGCCACGACAGTCATACTTTTGGCTCTGATGATAAGCGCAAGGACTCAAACCGCTTACTGGACCAACAGTATTCGTCTCTTTAACCACGCGATCGAAGTCACCCGGGATAATTTTTTGGCCCATCGAAATCTCGGGTTGGCACTGTCATATCGCGGAGAATTGGATAAAGCACTAGGGCATTTTAAGACGGCTCTTAGGATCAATCCGAAATCAGCAAGAAGCTATAACGATATCGGGACCTATCTCATGTTAAAAGGCCGATATGACGATTCGATGGGCTATTTTCAAAAAGCGTTGTATCTTCAGCCGGATTTTCCCAAAGCCCATAACAACCTGGGATTGGTTTTAATGTCAAAAAAAAATTATGCGGAAGCCGCCGGGCATTTTCAAGCGGCCTTGCTTGCAGATCCTGACTTTAAATCAGCCCGTCACAATCTTGAAAAAGCTATCGCCGCTTTAAACAATAGTTCATCATAAATCCTCAAACGCTTTTTATGGATGGAAACTAGATTCGGTTCCCGGTTGCAGTCCAAACAGGCCATAACCGGACTGAGAAAAGAGCGGGTTCAAGTTTCTCTCTAAAAAAGAACTCAGCCTTTCTCTTTCTTTTTCATTGAATTGTACACCGGACCAACGGTTGAAAATATCATAGCGGATGAGAAGATGAGTAATTCCCAACCTTTGGATTTCAGTCCTTATCGTATCTGACGAATTCGAATTTTTGACGATTTTTTTAAATAAATTGTCACCGAAAATCAACTCCCGATCACTATAATAGCTGCGGTTTCCAAGAAAAATTGCCAATACCTTGACATCATCGGGTAAATTGCGATTCGCATATTGAAAGGCTCTATATTCAGGACGGTATCTGGCAATATACTCATTCCGGTCGATTTCCCCCCCCAAATAGCTGAAAGGGTCAACATATTCGAACTGTTTAACGATATAGGCCGCATTCATCAATAACATAAGCGTTACCAGCAATACCGTGCAACCCGGAACAAACCACCCGGCTGCCCTCGCCCATCGTTCGGCGGCCAGCGCAGTCAGGTTATTCAATCCACAAACTGCCAGGATAACCAGGGGTGGAATTGTTGGTGCAATATACCGTATCCGCATATCGGTTTGTAAAAAGGCATACAGGATGAAAAAAATCGTAAAGAAGCCAAATATTTTCTTGTCGATTCTGATGGCCGGGGAATCGGACTTCAGCCTAAAAAAAGCGACCAGCGGCAATAGAAAAAGAAAGGGGTTGAGGCGGCCGTCAAAATATTTTGGCTGGTCATCCTGTCCCTCAAAAAAAATTCTCACCGGAATTAATGCAATTTGCCACCACGATTCTTTATAGATGACTTTTCTTAATGCAAAAGGACCCCACCGTGTGGAAGATTTTTTGGATATTTGAGACTGGTTGCCGTGGTCGGCCGGTTCTGTCTTCCCATCCAACATTTGATTCGAAATGTTTTTTGGGGAATTAAACACCTTATTGAACAGCGGATAAACAGGGTTTTGCTTCCAGCTATAGTTTCGAATCATCCACGGTGAAAATATCACCAGGGCGACAAGCACGAATATGGCGCCAGACGCGACGGCCTTCCAGTGATGGGTAAGGGATTTTTCCCCGTCGGTTAAATTTTCCCTGCCTAAATTCTTTTTGGTTTCTAACAAATAGACCGGCGGCACAGATACAGCGATGATAAAAAGAACGATCAGACCATTGTATTTGGTGCCCAGAGCCAGGCCGCAGCAGACGGCAGATAATAAAAGATACTTGAACCTAAAACGGCTTTCGATCCATTTGAGTAAAGCCAAAAGGGAGGCCGTTGAAAAAAAAACAAGCCCCAGGTCTACGTAAACAGTGATGGAGAGTTTGACGATGATCGGCAGGGAAAGAAAAAAAAGCGCGCCTAAAAGACCCCAGGCTGAGTCGAGCCTTTTTCTTAAATATCTGTAGATGAGGCCGGCGGTAAGCAATGCAAATATAAAATGAATAAATTTGGGAATAATGTCATTTCCAAAATAAAGCGGCAGCATGTATAGAAGGTCCAGGTTCATGGGGTAATAGGAAAACTTAATGGAAGGAATTTCGAAAATTCCACCCTGATTCAAGTAGAGTTTTGGCACGGCGAGATGATGGGTGAGCGCATCACGGCTGACCGGCGGCACCCAGGAGAGAATTACAATAGAAGCAATTAAAAGCGCTAAGAGTCCTGTTAGGATATAAATTAAACTTTGCGGCTTTAAAAATAAGTTGAGACGAACCGCTGGTGTATCTGCCGTTTCCATATATTTATAGGTGCTTTAATTGAAACTTTGCGAGACTATCCGGGTTAAATCGTCGATATTGGATTTTCAGTTATATTGTTCTTGAGCCGCCTTTAATTTATCTAAATTATCCTGAGCTTTCTTGTAACCAGGTTTTGAAGCCAGGGCCTTATGAAAATAAAATGACGCAGTTCTCAGCTTGCCTTGGTGCCACAGTAAGATTCCCAAATTATTGTATGCTTCGGCGAAATCGGAACGCAGCTGGATCGCTTTAAGGTAAGATCGGGCGGCATTTCCGCCCTGCCCTGCCTTACGATAAGCTGCGCCCAAATTGTTGTAGGCATCTGCGTAATCAGGCTTAAGACGCAGCGCTTTTTGAAAATGGCGGATAGATTCCGGCACCCGCTCTTGCCTGTAAAGGGCCACGCCCAAATTGTTGTGGGTCCGGGCGACATGGGGGGCCAGTTCTATGGATTCACGGTAATGGCCGATAGCTTCATCAACTCTTTCCAACTTCATAAACGCGTTGCCGAGATTATTGTGCGCCTTAGCGTTGTTCGGTTTTAATGCCAAAACTGCTGCAAAATGCTTAATGGCGATTTTCGCCTTGCCTTTTGCAAGCAGTGCATTCGCCAAATTATTGTGGGCCACAGGGTTTTTTTGGGTAACTGCAAGTGTGTGTCGAAAAAGCGTTTCGCTGTTTTCCCAGTGTTGAAGCTGGGTTCGCGTAATTAGACTAAAACAGCAAATAACCGACACCGCCATTACTGTAAGAGTGGCTTTCCCGTGGCGCCATCTTGCAGCCATATCGGATGCACCCCAGGCGATGATAACAAACAGGCCGACCAATGGAATATAGGCCCAGCGATCAGCCATAGCTGGCCAAAGCCCTCCTTGCACGATACCGATCACCGGCACCAGTGTGCCGAGATACCAGAACCACCCAACTGCAAAATAAGGTCTGCGATGCAAGTTCAAAAGGAATAGCGACGTCACAGCCAGCAGCA
>JBATKU010000196.1:0-1907 GCA_049669725.1 Desulfobacterales bacterium | reverse complement strand
ACATTCGACATTCCGCATTCCACCTTCCGCATTTAGTTATTTACCCCTGATTATTTGTTTCTTGACGCCAGATCTATAAAATCTCACAACAAGGATAAACGAAATGCCTTTCCCCGCCAACAAAACCAAGCTGGTTTGCACCATCGGGCCGGCTTCCGATTCACCGGAGATGCTAGAAAAAATAATCATAGCCGGTATGAATGTCGCGCGTTTAAACTTTTCTCACGGCGATTTTGACAGTCACCAAAAAACCATCGCGAAAATAAGGGCTGCATCCCAGACCACCGGTAAACGGGTGGCAATTATGGCGGACCTTCCCGGGCCCAAAATGCGAATCGGAGAAATTGCTGACGAACCCATCCAGTTGACCCCCGGTGATTCATTTACATTGACTACGGAAGAGATTGTTGGTGATGCCGCGCGTGTTTCCGTGAGCTTCTCACAGTTGCCCCGGGCGGTAAAACCCGGTGATAAATTATTTCTCAACGACGGTTACGTTGAATTGGAAGTCTCTCAGGTTGACGGAGGCGAGGTTCGCTGCAAAGTAATTGTCGGCGGCATTCTTCGCTCCCGCAAAGGCCTTAATCTTCCCGGTATCGATCTGGGTATCAGCGCATTCACCGATCATGATCATGAATGTTTAAAATTTGCGATGCAAAACGGGGTGGATGCCGTCAGTCAGTCTTTTGTCGAAACCGGCGCCGACATTATGGCCGTGCGGCAAGCAGCAAAACAGCTGGGCCATGATCCGTTCATTATCGCCAAAATCGAACGCGCCGGCGCCCGCGAACATTTGACGGGAATCCTGCAGGCCGCCGACGGCATCATGATCGCTCGCGGTGATCTGGGGGTGGAAATACCCATCGAGCAAATCGCCGTGGCCCAAAAAAACCTCATGCGTCGGGCCAACCTGATGGGCAAACCGGTGATTACCGCCACCCAGATGCTGGAATCCATGTCCACCAACCGCCGTCCCACCCGGGCCGAAGCCACCGATGTGGCCAATGCCATCCTGGACGGCACCGACTGCGTGATGCTCTCCGGCGAATCTGCCATGGGCCAGTACCCCGTGGAAGCCGTCAGCATGCTGTTCAGAATCGCGGCCGCCATCGAACCGCATCGCTCCGTTTATTCCGTTCAGCAGGTATCCCAGATAAACCGGGATGAGGACGAAATAAGGATATCAGATTTGATTGCCTCCAGTGTTCAGACCACTCTAAGTCGAATAACCCCGGCCACCGTGATTGTTCCTACCCACAGCGGTACCACCGCCAGAAGTATCGCCCGTTTCAAGCTGCCGGTTTGGATTACTGCTGTAAGCTCCCTGGAAAAAACCTGTCAGGATCTCATGTTTTCCTACGGCGTCTGTCCGGTACATGAACCCGATCATCCGGATGACTGGAAACCCTGGGCTCTAGGTTGGCTTAAAGCCCGGAAAGTTTCCGGAAACCTGGTGGTGTTGACTGAGGGGCCTTCAGCCAGGCACCCCCACAGAAACAATCGAATGGAAATCATCAATCTGGACCGTGAAATCTGAAACTAAAAAGAAGAAAAACCGTATTTACAAAACCCTAATAATGCCTATTTTTGGGGCTTGATACCTGGATTTTGCACGAGTCGGAGGCTTTCATATGCAAGGCACTTAAGGGCGAAGCTATAGTGGACTATGCTGAACCCTATATAATCCGCCTTCGGCGGACCGATGAAAGCCTCCGGCTCGCCCGTAGGGCGAAAATTAATGAGATAAAATCGACCATCATCCTTTTTACTGATTAAGTATTTGGATGTGGCTCTGGTCAAATAGATCTTGAATTTAAATTTTGCATGTTGTAGGTTTTATTATCTTTTTTAACACTTCGAGAAGGGAAGGTATCACGTGAACGTCAAAGAACTGGTCGAACAATTTA
>JBATKU010000195.1:0-3052 GCA_049669725.1 Desulfobacterales bacterium | reverse complement strand
GCGCCATCAGCTACTTCCCGCGCGATCCCGGCAACCTGACCTTCAAGGACAGCAACGCCTGGGTCACCGCCTACGCCGACAAGGACACCACCTTCACGCGCAACGGCGCCTATCGCCTTGACCCGCGTGTCCTCTTCCACTTCGGCTACATCTGCGTCTCTCCCGCCATGGCCATGACCGTTGCTGGAAAGGGATCGGATTATTCCATGTGCATGCTCGATTCAAAAGGTGATGTGTTTGACGGTTCCAAGACCTACAAACTGCACGTACCGCCAAATCCGCCAGCCAAGGATTTTTGGGCCATCACCATGTATGACACCCAGACCCGTTCACAGCTGCAGACCGATCAGCAGTTCCCGACGCTTGGCAGCCAGGACAAGGGGATCAAGAAGAATGCGGATGGCTCCATGGACATCTATTTCGCGCCCAAAGCGCCCAAGGGGAAAGAAGGCAACTGGTTGCAGACCATTCCCGGCAAGAGCTGGTTCATCGCCCTCAGAATGTACGGCCCACTCAAGCCCTGGATCGACCAGACCTGGCGGCCAGGTGAAATCGAGTTGGTTCAGTAGGGAGGACGGGTATCAGATCTCAGTCCAACGCCAACGGCAGCGGATTCCCTGAGATGTTGTTGGCATAGACAACAGGAGAGAGTAAGAATGATACATTCAGCCACAAGAATATTCATAGTGATCGCTGTAATGCTGCTAGTTGGCGTATCCACAGCACCTGTGGGGGCGTTTTCCGATGAGGCTTATGATCTGGTGATCCTGGGCGGGCGGGTGATGGACCCGGAGACCAACTTTGATGGCGTGCGTAATGTCGGCGTCAAGGACGGGAGGATTGTTGGGATCACCCAGGATAAGATCGAGGGTAAGGAAACCATCGACGCCAAAGGCCATGTGGTGGCGCCGGGATTTATTGACACCCACGTGCATATCGTCGACCTGCCATTCGGTCAGAAGCTGATGCTGCGCGACGGGGTCACTACGCCACTGGATCTGGAGGTGGGCGCTTACCCGGTTGATCGCTTCTATGACACCCTCAAAGGCCGTTCCCAGACCAACTACGGCGCGACCGTGTCGACCTTGGGTATCCGCGAGAAGGTTTTTAATCCGAAATACGACTCCGGCACGGGCATTTTTACCACGGACATTTTTGCCAAGAATGAGCATTCGTTCGTCGATATGGAATGGTCTGCGACCGTCCCGACCGATAAACAAATCGAGCAGATCAATCAGATGGTCGAGGAGGGGCTCAAACGGGGCGCTCTGGGCGTCGGTGTGCCGGTCGGTTACATGACCAAGGGAGTCACTTCCACGGAGACGTCGTCCTGGCAACGTCTCGCCGGAAAATATGGCCGGGCAACCTTTCTGCACGGTCGTTTTTCCAGTCAACAGGCCCCCACCACCGGCATTCTCGGCTTTGAGGAATTGCTTGCCAACGTGGGTGTTTACGGCGGCGGGCTGTTGCTGCAGCACATGCACCAGCAGGCGCTGGGCGAAACACAGAAGGCCTTGAAACTGGTCGATGATGCCCGGAAGAAAGGTTTATCGGTTGCAGCTGAGCTTTATCCGTACAACTTCGGTGCAACGATTGTCGGGGCCGATTATCTGCATCCCGACAATTACGGCCCGAACATGGGACGCACTTACAAGGACATCATAGAAATAGCCACATTAAAGCCGCTGACCAAGGAACGATACGACGAACTGGTCAAGAGCAACCCGGGTGCTGCGGTGATGTTCTATGGGGCCAAAGAAGAAGATCTGCTCAAAGGCCTGGCCCATCCTGGTACCACCGTGGGCAGCGATGCTTTCCCGCTTACCGTGACGAAGACCGGGGAAATGGCGGTGGATTGGGACACGCCTTATGAAACAGTTCAAGGTCACCCTCGTGCGGCCGGCACCAACGCTATCGTACTGCGTATGGTTCGCGAAAATAAATTGATGCCGTTGATGACGGCCATCGGAAAGATGAGCTATCTGCCGGCCCGGTTCCTCGAGGAGAATGGCGTTGCACAGATGGCGTACAAGGGACGCATCCAGGTCGGCGCCGATGCAGATATAACCATCTTTGACCCAAAGACGGTGAGAGACAATTCGACTACCAAGCAGGCCGGATTGCCGTCGACCGGTATCCCATACGTGATCGTTAATGGAGCGGTTGTGGTGAAGGACTCCAAAGTATTGAAGGGGGTCTATCCGGGCCAAGCGATCCGGCTTCCGGTTATGTAAGTAAACTGGGCAAGAGTGCCGGATGACCATGCGATCTCAAAGGACTGAGGAGAATTCGATGAAAAAACTACGACTGATGACCGTCTTCGTCGGGGCGTAGACCGCGGCCAGTTTGGCCCAGCCGCTGCTGGCTGGGGATACCGGAGAAAACAGAAACCTGTATAGAACCGCCGGTGAAAAGCAGACCGCGAAGGATTTCAAGCCGGCGCCGGACACGATCAAAACCAACTTCGGTACGCTGGAGTTCGAAGGCGGGGCTTTCCCGACGGATGCCTCCGTGCAGAAGATCTACGATGAGCTGGATTTGCAGCGCGCCACACAGGCGTTCATGGACTTCTTTCCGGCCCTTTCGCTCTATGGCATCGTGAAGTCGCAGATTCGTGACTTCCGGTTCGAGTCCGCCTCGGACGTAGGGGTGATGGCCGATTTCATGAAACCGAGCGAGAACTACCTGACCGGCAACGATGTTACCGTGTATGCCTTTGCTTCCATCGATCTGAAGGTGGATGGCCCCACTGTGGTCGAGATTCCTCCCGGCATGTATGGCAACGCAAATGACGCCGCATTCAAGTATCTCACAGACTTCGGCCCGACCGGACCCGACAAGGGCAAGGGAGGCAAGTACCTCTTCCTGCCTCCCGGCTACAAGGGCAAAGAACCGAGTGGCTACTTTGTGTTCCCCTCGCCGGGTTACCGGATCTGGGCCATGATGCGGGGCTTCGGCGAGGTCGGCAACGGCGATCAGGCGGTGAACTGGTTCAAGGAGCGCCTCAAGGTCTACCCCCTGGCCACGGGACCTCGGAAACACACAGCCACCA
>JBATKU010000194.1:0-7749 GCA_049669725.1 Desulfobacterales bacterium | reverse complement strand
GAAACACCCTGGCCGACTGGGAAATCATCTGCCGACTGTCAACCGCCATGGGCTATGAAATGAATTACGAAAACCCGGAAGAAATATTTAACGAAATGGCATCCCTGACACCGAAAAGCTATGCCGGTATGTCATACGATCGTCTGGCCTTAAATGGCCTGCAGTGGCCCTGCCCGGAAAGGGATCACCCGGGGACCCTCTACTTGCACAAGGAACAATTTGCCCGGGGTAAAGGAAAATTTCATGCCGTCGACTACCAGGACCCGGCGGAAATGCCCGATGAAAAATACCCTTATTTTCTTACCACCGGACGAATGTTCGCCCATTTTCACACCGGCACCATGACCCGGATTTCGCCGCACCTGGATGTCGAGCAGAAAACAGGTTATGTAACCGTCAATCCGCAAGACGCCGAAGCGTTGGCGGTCCAAGAAGGAGATGTTCTGGTTCTCTCATCGCGCAGGGGCCGGATGGAGGCCCCGGCCAACATCAGCCATACGGTGAAACCCGGCACCCTTTTTCTGCCCATTCACTTCGGCGAAAACCCGCCCAATATTCTGACCAGCGCCGAGGCGGTCGACCCCCTGGCTAAAATTCCGGAATTTAAGGTGAGCGCGGTGAACATTGAGAAACTGTCCGCATGATAGGGAGGCCAAATGAAAGATACTAACGGTGAACATCCATTCGGATATAGCGGCCAGCTGATTTTGCTTGTTTTGTTTCTGCTCATCTGGGTAGCAGACTCGTTTCTTTTACGAATATCGACATTTCTGTCCGACTATGTCTCGCTGTACATCCGCCTCGTCATCCTCGGACTATTACTTGTGGCGGCGGTCTATCTGGTCAGGTCGGGCCATGTCGTTGTCCAACATGGGCAGCGTCCATCCGGTATCGTATCCTCCGGTGCTTTCCGCTACGTCAGACACCCTTTGTATTTAGGGAGTATCATGTTCTATCTCGGGCTGGCAGTTGCCACAGCCTCGCTTGCCTCTTGCGCGCTGGTGGCGGTGATCTTTCTATTTTACAATTTCATCGCCGGCTATGAGGAGGGGATAGCCTGTGCGAACAGTAACAAATCAGTACCGGACTGACCAAGGATTGAAAAACTCCCCTGAATTAATTATCTCACATTTAATCCTGTAAGCCCCCGCCCCTAAACCTTTCGCCATTTCTTCTGACATTTCTCCACAATAGACATTATTAATTGAAGATCAATTTGGAATATTTAGAAAAAGCAGTTCGCAATTTTTCTAAATTTTGATCCAAGTCAAAAATCGCTTACACCATTTATGGAGATAAATATCAGAAATAACAATATAAATAGCTATGGTAGGTTTAATGGCACGCATTGTGCTCTCTTAGGGAACCGGATAGTGAATTACACATCCGCGCAGATGTAAATATAAAAGGTGAATTCTTATGATAATGCTTCAAATTACCCATCATGGGACTTCTGACAGTCGGTTGATTAAGTATTTTTTACCGGTCATCCTGGGAACATTGATCACTGCATTGCTTGTGGTTGGATGCGGTCAACAGGATAGGAAAACGCCGATTGACTTTATCAATTTAGGGCGCGTGGGAGATAAGGCCATCCCTGCAACAGTGTATATTGAAGTCATCAATCGGGCAGAAACTGTTGAGCCGTTGCCTTCGTTTAAGGCTGATCCCTTTTTTCAGCGCTATTTTGATGTTGATATGTTGAATAGAAAATTCAGTGATGAATTAGTGGGTCGGGGTACGGGAATGATTATTGATTCTGAGGGTCACGTTCTCACCAATTACCATGTGGTGCGAGGTGCCGCCGCGATAGAGGTAAGGCTTGCCAACGGGAGATGGCGTCCTGCGAAATTGATTGGCACCGATCCCGCGACGGATTTGGCGGTGATTCGGGTTTCTGATCACATACCGCTGCCCTGTGTAACCTTTGGAAACTCGAATAATCTGACAGTGGATGAACCGGTGGCGACCCTAGGGTATGTGGAGAGAATACGCGGGATCCCAAGGCCAAAGCTGACGCCAACCGTATTCGGGGGGCGAATCAGGGCGATGCAACCGAATGGAATTACCTATTGCAGCGTTTGTCCGGATTTTTGGACGACGGATGCCGGTAACAATACGGGCAACAGCGGTGCGCTTTTGTTGAACCGTCAAGGGGAGGTGGTCGGCGTCGATGTGGCAATTGTGACTCAATCGCATGCAGCCAAAACACTTGGGTTTGCAATCCCCAGCAATATGGCCGTCAAAATAGCGGCCCAACTGATCTCAAATGAATAAATAGGGATACGGCAAATGCCTTCACACCTGATGGGCAGTCATTGTTTGATTCAGAGGTTGACTGGTCTATTTCGATCCCGAAAACTGCTCTAAAGGCCGAGACGAAAACCAAAGACACCAAGGAATAATAGCCTATCCGGAATTTTGAAACAGCTTCGAATTGGAGGGTGCAAAATGAAAATTTTGGTTGGATATGATGGGTCGAATTCGGCGAAGGATGCCTTGAAATTGGCTAAAGATCATGCAGTCGCCTTAGATGCCAAAGTCGATGTGGTAGCATCAATGGTGGAGGCCAAAAATAGCCAGTACGATGATGTGCGGCAGGCTGAACTCGGTTTGGAATATGCGAAGGCATTGTTGGAAGAAAATAACATTGATTGTGAAACCCATTTATTGATTCGTGGCCTATCGCCCGGTGAAGATCTGGTTCAATTCGCCGAAGACCATCAAATCAGTGAAATTATTGTTGGCGTGAGAAGACGGTCTAAAGTCGACAAACTTCTCATGGGTTCCACCGCGCAACATGTTATCTTAAATGCCCCTTGTCCGGTTGTTACCATAAAATGATATGTCCTATAAGGAAGAAGATTTTAAATTATAAAAATTACAATGCTGAATTTGACAGAATATCAACTATCGACTGACAAATGACATGGTTGCCCAGTTCATTAATAGCCGATCTGAAAGGAGAGCAATTCAAATGAGTAACATAAACTGGCGCGGTCGGGCTTTTACCTCATTGTGTTCACTGGCGAGTTTCATATTGCTTTTGCTCACTGCGATAGTTCTCTACATAGTACCCCATGGGCGGGTGGCTTACTGGACTAAGTGGACCTTGTTCGGCCTGGAGAAGGACCAGTGGGGCAACATACACATTTTCGCAGGTTTCTTGTTCCTTGTGGCCGGTGGCTTCCACCTTTATTATAATTGGAAACCGTTGATTCGGTACCTGAGCGACAAGATTGAAACCGGGCTGCGCTATAAGCGCGAACTGATGATCAGCAGCTTGATATTGCTCTGGATCATGGCGAGTGGTATTTGGTCCTTACCGCCTCTGGCCTACGTGGCTGATCTGGGTGAGGCTATTAAGAGCTCCTGGGTGACTTCAGCCGATTTGGAACCACCCTTCGGGCACGCTGAACTGGTTAGCCTCAAGACCCTTTGTAAGAAGCAGGCCATCCCTCTGGACCAGGCGATGGTAGAACTCAGGGCGGCTGGCTTCAAAGTGGACAATCCCGATGAAACCATTGGCGATATCGCTGATCGTAGGGATACTTCGGGCATGGGAGTCTATGAGGCGATCAAGAAACTTGAGCCCAAACCCAATTGGTAATCACTCAATTAGGGTCTAAGGCTAGGGCGGAAGAAGTGATTATTTATCGCCCGTCTACCTTCCAAGTCCAGGGAGATAGTCCAAACCGCAACCATTTAAACCGGTCTATTACTACTTGGGTTATATTATTACCCACCCGACACATAAATAAATTTTCGGGCTTCAAACAAACATTCGGCTCGTTGGTCCGGCACTCCTTAAAACCATGCGGTTCAAACAACTTGATGAGCATCTGTCGATATTGTTGGGCCGTCTTCCGGATCCCCTTCAAATCCCAGGTCCACGAATACCCAACAAGATAGACGATCTTTTCTTCGATCTGGGGTAGGGCTACCATCATCTTTGCAATGCAGGGCGCAATTTTAAAAGAGCGCCAGTCTCGGCAAACCTCTATGGCTTTGATCTCCATCATGATTTTGGGTCCCAAATCAGCCCACCGCTCCCCCGGATCGGGGTAAGCCAGGACACCGTATCCAATGATGTCGCTTTGTTCGGCCAGAGCCAGAACGATGTTGGCGTCGGGTTGTTCAGCGGATTTTTCCAGGAGGTCGCGGCTGGTATAAAGCGATTTATAATGATCGTAGAATGCAAACCGGCGATCAAATTTGCATTGCCGAATGTCTGCGGCACTGCAAAATGAACGAATTCGTACATCTCCCCCGGGGGTAGTTAAAATGATGTCTTTGGAGGAGATCGTATCCATAAAGTTCTTACCAAATATCAGCGCTTATAACCGACTGTCAATAGAGAATGATTCCCGGATAAGCCAGAGTCAAAAAGGAAAATTAATCACGAAAGCACGAAAGGATGAAAACACGAAAAAGAGATAAGATTAATTTCGTGCTTTTTCAATTTCGTGTTTTCGTGTTGAAATCCGCCCCAGATCATAAAATGCAAAGAAACCAAAATTAGGACTCGAAACTTTAGCAAGAATACATTGCTGCAAGACTTCGCAATTTTTCGAAAGAGCTTTCGCAATTTTTCGAAATTTTTTATTTAGATCAAAACGATTTTTTCAGTAAATTTGGTTAACCTGCTGAAATTTAATCATAAATTAAAACCACCAACTGGTGGCACAGATCATGCTTTACCTTCAGGATAGCAGAGATCCGTGCACTTCCGGCGTTGGTTTGGAAATACGCACCGCAGGTATCCGATACCTTGAATTCATGGGCCTGAATCTCTGCCTTTCATCTGCAATGCTTAATATTTACCAATAAACCCCCAACCATTTCAGGAGGACAGAATGGCAGAAGAACAAGTAGATAAAAAGGCCAAAGCAAAGAAACTGGCTGATCCGGTGGCTGCAACCATTGATTCGGCAACCCAACAGATGATTCTGCGCGCCCAGGAGCTTGGAATCGAGACCGCATTTGACAGGGCCGTGACGCTGAAACCCTGCAACATTGGAACCCAGGGTATTTGCTGCAAAAACTGTGGTATGGGCCCCTGTCGGCTGCCCCTTCCGAAAGGCGGAATCGAAGGGGAAGACACCCGCAAAGGCATTTGCGGGGCAACGCCGAATACCATTGCGGCCCGTAATTTTATCCGCATGATTGCCGGTGGTGCTGCCGCCCATTCCGATCACGGACGTTCGGTCGCCGAAGTTTTTATGTCAGCGGCCAGAAAAGAAACCGATGCCTATAAGATTAAAGATACGCGCAAGCTCCTGCAAGTCGCTCAATGGTTGGGAGTCGATACAACGGTGGAGGTCGATGGAGAGCAGCTTGATCGGGACACCGATGAAATTGCAGTAGAAGTCGGCGAAAAAGCACTCAATGAGTGGGGCAAAGCCGAAGGCGAACTTCTTTTTGCCAAACGCGCGCCTCAGCCCCGCTATGAGCTTTGGAAAAAACAAGGGGTGGTGCCGCGCAATATCGACCGGGAAATTGTCGAAATTATGCACAGAACCCACATTGGTGTGGACCAGGACTATAAAAACCTGATGAAGCAGGGCACTCGTGCTGCTATTGCCGATGGCTGGGGTGGTTCCATGTTGGCCACCGAACTTCAAGACATCCTTTTTGGAACCCCTTATCCCGTGGCCTCGGAAGCCAACCTCGGTGTTATGAGAGAAGATATGGTCAACCTTGTGATTCACGGCCATGAACCGGTGCTTTCCGAGATGATCGTCGCGGTCGCCCAGACCAAGGAAATGGAAGAATACGCCAAATCCAAAGGAGCCAAAGGCATCCAGCTTTCCGGCATTTGCTGCACGGCCAATGAAATGCTGCAACGCCATGGTGTGCCGTTGTGCGGAACATTTCTCCAGCAGGAGCTTGCCATCATCACCGGGGCCTGTGATGCCATGGTAGTCGATATCCAATGCATATTCCAAAACCTGGCCAATGTAGCCAAATGCTTTCACACCAAATTGATTACGACTCACCCCATTGCCAGAATGGAACAGGAAAATGTCCTTCACATTGAATTCGATGAGCATCATGCGCTGGAAGACGCTGAACGGATTGTCAAGCTGGCCATTGACAATTTTGAAAATCGGGGATCGGAAGTGATGATCCCCAAGCAGAAATCCCCCATCGTGGCCGGATTTGGCGTGGAATCCATCGAATATCACCTGGGCGGTACCTTTCGCGGATCCTACTACACCTTAAATGACAATATTATCAACGGCCGAATCAGGGGGATCGGCGGCGTTGTAGGATGCAATAATGTCAGGACAAGGCACAATGAAGGTCATATCCAGATCGTCAAAGAACTGATCAAGAATGATGTAATTGTTTTAACAACGGGATGCAACGCGATTGCCTGCGCAATGGAAGGTCTGCTGACACCGGAATCGGCCAAGGTATTTTGCGGCCCCGGTCTGGCTGAGGTTTGTGAAACGGTCGGTATACCGCCCGTGCTGCATATGGGTTCATGTGTGGACAACAGCCGGATTCTGATCGCAGCGGCAGAGGTGGTTAAAGCCGGCGGTCTGGGCAATGATATCAGTGATCTGCCAGCGGCCGGCAGTGCACCGGAATGGATGAGTGAAAAAGCCATCAGCATCGGCCACTATTTTGTGGCCTCGGGTGTTTACACGGTCTTCGGCGTCACCCTGCCGGTGAGCGGTGCACCGGTATTTCAAAAATATATATTCGAAGAATTCGAAAAACTATACGGCGGCATGTGGGATTTGGAAGTCGATCCCATCAAACATGCCCATAAGATGATTGCGCATATCGATAAAAAACGCCAGGCCCTCGGCATCGATAGGGCCAGAGAAAGAATTCTGGTTGATATGGCGGACCGTCGTGAACTCGAAACCGCATAATATAAATTTTACGAAATTCTGGCTTTGCTGAGAAATTTTTGGTGTTTGTTAAGGGAGTTTGTCTCAGCATTATAGGCGATTAAACCTAGTAAAATTTAATAAGGAGGAATTGAATTATGGGTGCTTTAGCAATTATGGTGTTGGCATTTGCCGGGTACATCATCATGTACCAGCTATACGGCAAATATTTAGGTAGCAAAATCTTTGCCCTGTCCGGTGAAGTTAAAACACCGTCCCAGGAATTGGAGGATGGGCACGACTATGTGCCAACTAAAAAAGAAATTATTTTCGGACATCATTTTACATCCATTGCCGGCACCGGTCCCATCGTGGGACCGGCCATCGCCATTATCTGGGGCTGGGTCCCGGCCATGATGTGGATCTTTGTCGGCTCGATTGTCATGGGGGCGGTCCACGATTTCGGCGCCTTGATCATTTCGATGCGCAACCAGGGAAAATCGATTTCGGAATACACTGCCAAATACGTCAACGACCGCACCAAGTTCTTGTTTTTCCTGATCGTATTTCTGGAGCTGTGGATCGTGATTGCCATATTCGGCCTGGTGATCGCCATCATTTTCAGCATGTATCCGCAGTCGGTTCTGGCGGTCTGGGTGGAGGTTCCCATTGCCATCTTATTGGGCTATCTGATCTACAAAAAAGGCAAAAATGCCATGACATGGTCGATCTATGCCATCATCGCCATGTATGTCTGCGTGTTCCTCGGGCCTTATTTGCCGTTTAAAATGCCGGCTATTGCCGGTATCCCTGCCACCGGTGTGTGGACCATTGTCTTGTTGACCTATGCTTTCATAGCCTCGGTGCTGCCGGTAACCACCCTGCTGCAGCCACGGGATTTTAT
>JBATKU010000193.1:0-7252 GCA_049669725.1 Desulfobacterales bacterium | reverse complement strand
GGCCGGTACTTTAAAGGCTATTATTTATTCCATTGCGCGCTAGAAAAAATCCCTTTTTAAATCAGGGGGTAAAGGAGTTCAATAAATATTGAAACTACAAGAGCTATTTCACAATTTATGTCCCGGTTTTGTAAAAAGGTTAATCGATCCGGTAACCCTGGATATCGACAAATTCATAATCTCCAGCGTATCGGAATTGGGATCCGAAAAGTTGCTACTGGATGCAGGTGCCGGCGAGTGCCGGTTTAAGGACCTTTTAAAAGATGTGCAATATGTCGGCGTCGATACAGCCTGGGGCGATCAAAGCTGGAATTATTCGAAAATAGATGTGGCGTGCACTGTTGATAATTTGCCTTTCGGAGCAAACGTTTTCGATATGGCAATTTGTACCCAGGTTCTCGAACATGTAAAAGAACCTCAGGCATTGATAAATGAGCTTTTTAGAACTTTAAAAAATGGAGGAATTGTTTGCCTCTCAGCACCCCAGGGGTGGGGAGTGCACCAGGCTCCCCACGATTATTTCAGATTTACCTGCTATGCGCTATCCTATCTGCTGGAAAAAGCTGGATTTCAAGAAATCTCAGTAAAACAATCATGTGGATATTACGGCTATTTAGCCAATCGTTTAACAGTCTTTCCTAAAACACTGTTCTGGCAAATAGAAAATAAATGGCTGCGACTGGCTATATCCCCCCTTGAAATCCTCTCATATTTCATTTTCGTAGGGTTGTTTCCTCTAATATTAAATTCAATTGATTTTCTTGATCGAAAACAAAATTATACACTGAATTATTTTGTAAAAGGCAAAAAAATAAATGATCAATAAGAACTATTCCGAAAATTGCCGGATCTGCGATAGCAACTTGACAGCCTGTATATTATCCGATCTAAAGACCAAACTGGGTGAGGTCTATTGTTTAACACAGTGTCAGATATGCTCGTTTGTAAGCACCACCCCGGCGCCTTCTGCTGACAGATTGGCACAATATTATGACCAGGACTATTGGCAACGAGATAATAGCAAAACGGCAAAACTTTTGAACTTATTTTATTTGTTAAGGATGTCGGGAATTATTTTGAACTTAAAAAAGCTGGTGCCCTCAAAAGCGCGAATATTGGATTGGGGTGCTGGCGATGGCGCGTTTCAGAGGCTGCTCGAAAGAAAAGGCTTTGATAGTTACGGAATTGATAGCTATAGCAGCGGGTCGGACAATAAAAAAATAATTCGGGCCTCGATAGAGGAAGCATCTTTCCCGGAAGGTTTCTTTGACGCAATCACCTGTTTCCATGTACTCGAGCATATTCATCAACCTGTTGCTTCCGTAGAAAAGGCACTACACTTATTAAAGCCAGGAGGAATTTTCATAGTCGAGGTGCCCAACATTGCCTCATTGGGTTTTAAGATTTTTAAAAAAAGATGGTACCCTTTGGATATACCCGTACATCTTAATCATTTCAATCCCGCTGTAATGCAAAAGCTATTTGAAAAAGTAGGTAATTTGAATATAATTAAAACCGCCCATTTTTCAAATAGACATTCCCCAAGCTCTTTGCTTCTTTCCTTAATTCCTTCTTTTTCCCCGCCAAGATTAAGAAATAGGTTTTCAGGGCGTTTTCCTTTTCTGCTAATGATTTTATACCTGTTCCTTCAGATTATTTCCACTCCCTTTTCAATACTTGGGGCTATGTTCCGTCGCGGAGAAATTGTTCGAATGTATGTTCGAAAATCAGCATAATTATTATGAAACTAGCTTTACGATTAATTGGACCGTTAATTTTCATTGTTCTTTTTTACGTCTATGTTGATGTAACGGTGCTGATAAAAGTCTTACGGGCGTCCAAATGGACCTTTTTTACTCTCAGCCTGGTCCTGGTGCCTCCGTTAATTTTTGTAAGAAGCATCCGATGGCAGACCATTTTATCAAATTACGATATCTCCTACACAAAATGGCAATGTTTTAAAATCTATTTTGTTGAGATGGTAGCAATAATGGTGGTCGCAACGGTAGGGACATTTGCCAAGGCCGTTTATCTTAAACGGGATGGTCACGGTCTGCTGCTGCCCGTTTTATCCATCCTGGCCGAAAAATATTATGATTACCTGCTGCCGTTGATATTCGGAGGAGCCAGTGTTCTCATCGTATGGATCAAGCTTGGCTCCGATAGCGGATTCGTGCTATTTATCCTGGTTACCTGCCTGGCGTTTTTTCCTGCGCGCCAAGCATGTCTGCTGCTATCGCCCAGATTTTTCCCCAAACGATTAAAAATATTGCTGCTTGAAAAAGGCTGGAATATAAATGAACATTTGCAAAAAATTCATGACATGTTGAGTTTTAAAATTTATATTTATTCGTTAGGAGCATTCGGGCTTTACTTTGTCAGCATCTATTTTTTGACCAGAGGACTCAATCTGGAGCTAAGTTTTTTCCAGGTCGTTCTGGTCATGACCATTACCTCCCTGATTACGTTGATACCCATATCCTTTCTGGGAATCGGAACCAGAGACGCCGGATTGCTGGCAGTATTTATTTTTTTTGGACACACCCCGGAGCAGGCCGTTGCTTTATCCATGGCGCTGCTTCTCTTACGAATTGCCATCGTATTTATGGGTTCGATTTTCTGGTTTGTCGATCCGCCGCCCTTAGCAGAGCTGAGGCAATTAAAGTAAAGCAAATGTCAATATGCAGCAGGAAGAATAAATGGCCAAGAATAAAAAATTACCCAAAGATAACCAAAACCGCGCTAAGCAAAATGCAGTATTAGGGGACACCCTTCGGGAGTCCCCCAAGAGTATGGATAAGATTCAATTAATCAAGTTCGACAGGTACCAGGCTCTGTTCCTGGCACTGTTGGTCCTCGTTGGGGTCATAATTTACGCCAATACATTGCAGGCACCCTTTGTCTTTGATGATCAAGACGCAATAACAAATAATTCTTTTATTCGTATGGAGGAGATTAGCGCAAAGAGTATCATCGATGCGGCGACGGGATATGGTAAAAGCCGCCCGCTGCCCATGCTCACGTTTGGCCTAAATTACTATTTTGGCCAATATAATGTCCTGGGATATCACCTGGTAAATATTTTTATTCATCTTATAAACGGCATTTTGCTTTTTTTCTTTCTGAAATTAACGCTGACGCTTTCCAATCAGCAAACCACTGATAGCCGCAAATTTGATCCGATCACGATATCCGCCCTGTCCTTTTTCACAGCGCTTCTGTGGCTCGTAAACCCCGTCCAAACCCAGTCCGTCACGTATATTGTTCAACGAATGACCAGTATGGGGGCCATTTTTTATCTCCTGGCCTTAATACTGTATGCCAAAGGCCGAATTGCGCAGCGACTTTCCGTGGAGGATGGGGACGCCCGATCAAAACATTATTATTTATGGTTTGCAGGATGCCTTATGGCCGGGCTTCTGGCCCTGGGCAGCAAAGAAAGTACGGCGATGTTGCCGGTATTTATTTTCCTGTACGAGTGGTACTTCTTCCAGGACCTCGACAAGAACTGGCTCAAGCGCCGCCTGAAATACCTGGCGGCAATTGTGATATTGTCTGGTGTCGTCGCAGGGTTGTACCTGGGCTTTGACCCTTTGGGTAAATTTAATACTCTTAGAGATTATGTTTTCAAGGAATTTACCATTGGCGAGCGGCTGTTGACGCAAACCCGGGTGGTGATCTACTACCTGAGCCTGATCTTTTACCCCAACCCGTCCAGATTGAATCTGGATTATGATTTTCCGCTTTCTTATTCTTTGTTCAACCCGTTTACCACGTTTCTATCCTTGATCATCATCGTCGCACTGATTGCACTGGGCTTATACCTGGCCAGAAAGCAGCGTTTAATATCCTTCTGTATTTTATGGTTCTTTGGCAATCTGGTTATCGAATCATCAGTCATTCCGCTGGCCCTTATTTTTGAACACCGCCTTTATCTGCCGTCCATGTTTGTTTTCTTGCTGATTGTCATCTTGTTCTATCGCTACATCAAACCTGCATGGCTGACGGCAGTTATTGCCTGCGCGGTGGTGGCGGTGTGCTCCTACTGGACATATGAAAGAAATATAATATGGCAGGACGATCTCGCGCTATGGATGGATTGTAATAAAAAAGCACCAAACAAAGCCCGCCCGTACCTTAACGTGGCAGAGATACTGACAAACCGCAAGCAGTATGATGAAGCCTTGCCGAATATTCTTAAAGCCTTACAGATAAATCCATATTTTGTTGATGCCCACTATAACCTGGGGGTTTTGTTCGATAAAAAAGATGAACCGGTTAAAGCGATAGAACATTATCGCAAAGCCCTTGAGCTGCAACCGGATAATGAGAAAGCCAACAACAATCTGGGAGTTGCACTTTTAAAGCAAGATCTGACTGAGGAGGCCATCATCCATCTCCAAAGGGCCCTGAAGAAAGATCCGACCATGGCTGACGCCCATATTAACCTGGGAGTGGCATTTTCAAAACAGGACAAACTCGATGAGGCACTTGTCCAATACAGTAAAGCCCTGCAGATAAGTTCCAACTTGCCCAAAGCGCAATTCGGGCTGGGAGAAGCCCTGGTAAGGCAGGGCCAGATTAAGCAGGGAGTGCATCACATTAAAAGAGCTCTGGAAATTGATCCGGAGCATGCCGAAGCACACAACAATTTAGGTGGACAACTTCTTCAGGAGGGCAAAATCGATGAAGCCCTGGGCCATTTTAATGCGGCGCTGAAAACCAACCCTGACATGGCCGAAGCCAACAACAATACCGGGATCATCCTGATACATAAGGGTAGAATCAGTGAGGCCATCTTCCATTTTCAGGAAGCAGTGCGCATCAATCCCGAATTCGAGCTGGCGCAAGACAACCTCAGAAGAGCATTGGCTATCCAGCAAAACCAGATGGATACGGAAATGGAAAGGCTCCGGGCCGCATTGAAAAGCAGCCCGGACGATCCGGTATTAAACTATGTACTGGGTAATCTGTATCTCGGAAAGGGAGAATTAAACAACGCGATCGGTCAGTTCCAAAAAGCACTTTCACTTCAGCCGAATTTCCCGCAGGCCTTGAACAATCTGGCCATGGCGCATATCTTCGCCGGGCAATACGATCAGGCCCTGGAAGCATTTCAAAAATTAATCGCACTCCAACCGGATAATGCAGCAAACTACTATAATGTGGCCGTCCTGTATGCCTTGCAAACCAACGTGACCGAATCCCTGGCATGGCTGAATCAAGCCGTCGCCAAAGGCTACGACAACTGGGATCTTATCAAAACGGATAAGGATTTGGAAAATATCAGAAACTCTGAGGGATACCGGGAACTGGTTAAAGGGCGCTAGGGGTTCTGAGTTCAGGGTTCCGCCTGGGCCGAGATCTTCGGTAAAAATCCGATTTACGAGTACGATACAGTCCAGATTTGCTTTAACCTTTGAACCCTGAACCCCTTAACCCCTGAACCCAATTTTCTGTTGACACCCCCGTATTTTTAATATAGCTCTATTGTTAATCAACGGGCTGAAGCCTGTTACGGTAAATACACCAGAAATAATTTAAATATCGCGGCCACGAAGGTTTTGTATCAGGAAGGTACGAAAATTCAGTGGCCTTTTTTGTGCAGAAATTAGGAGTCGCCCATGAAAAACAAATCCATAATGTTTGTCACCGTTGTCTTACTAGTGGTTCTCGGTTTTTGCGGACCGGCACAGGCGCATTTCGGCATGCTCATCCCTTCCGATTCCATGGTTATGCAGGCCGATAGTAAAACTGTAGCATTGACGCTGTCTTTTTCCCATCCCTTTGAAGGTGTGGGAATGGAAATGGTGAAACCCAAAGCGTTTGGGGTGGCGGTGGCGGGAAAAAATCAAAATCTGCTTGGCAGCTTGCAGCCAACACAGCTGCTGGGGCAAACAGCCTGGACGGCGCTTTACCATATCAAACGTCCGGGCCTGTATGTTTTTTACATGGAACCGCAACCCTATTGGGAGCCGGCCGAAGATGTATTTATTATTCATTATACCAAAACAGTTGTCACCGCCTTTGGCGATGACCTGGGCTGGGATGAGGAGATAGGCCTTAAAACCGAAATCGTTCCCCTGGCCAAGCCTTTCGGTTTATATGCCGGAAATGTATTTCAGGGAATCGTTAAAATCGCCGGCGCCCCGGCCCCCTATGCGGAAGTTGAAGTGGAATATTATAATAAGGACAACAAGGCCCGAGCACCCACCGAATACATGATCACCCAGACCCTTAAGGCCGATCAAAACGGTGTTTTCACCTATGCAGTGCCGGCAGCCGGCTGGTGGGGGTTTGCCGCCCTGAGCAAGGCGGATTTCAAATTGAAACACAACGGCGAAGATAAAGAAGTGGAGATCGGCGCGGTTATTTGGGTAAGGTTCCATGATTGGCAAAACCCTTAGAATTGGTTTCAAAACCCCATCTCTGGCCCACTGGCTGCGTTGTTCCGCAGATTGAAATGCCCACGTACTGGCGTGTACGCTCCGCTTTCAATCCGCGGCACGCCTTGCCATTGAACCAGATCTGAGGTTTTGAAACCAATTCTGGGAGCAGATACTTTGATTCATAAATTCTGATGGATCGTGGCTAAAAAGCAACTCCACACAGCTGTTGAAACCTGGTTGGTAGGAATACGAGTACAATCAACGGACGAAGGGCAACAAACGACGGACAATTACGATGCATATTTCTGAAGGGGTATTATCGGCGCCGGTTTTGATTTCAGGCATGGTCCTGACCGCAGCCGGTACAGCCATAGGGCTGAAAAAGCTGGATTACGATCATATCGCCAAGGCCGGCATGCTTTCGGCGGCATTCTTTGTGGCATCGCTGATCCATGTACCGGTGGGTCCGTCCAATGTGCATCTGATCTTAAACGGTATCGTGGGATTGTTGCTGGGGTGGGCAGCGTTTCCTGCGATCCTGGTAGCGCTGATCTTACAGGCCGTCCTTTTTCAATTCGGGGGGATCACCACCCTGGGGGTTAACACCATCATAATGGCCCTTCCCGCTGTAATCTGTTATACGTTGTTCAGCCCGCTTATCCACAAAAAACATCCGGTGGCCATGATGGCCGCATTTGCCTGCGGATTTTTTGCGGTTTTTTTAGGAGCCGCACTGGTAGGTCTGGGACTGATTTTCACCGAAGAAAACTTTTTAAAAGTATCGGCAATTGTCATTGTGGCCCATCTGCCGGTAATGATCATAGAGGGCATCGTCACGGCCCTGTGTGTGGCGTTTTTAAAGA
>JBATKU010000192.1:0-2372 GCA_049669725.1 Desulfobacterales bacterium | reverse complement strand
GGTGGGGATCTGTATTCAGCTGGTTAGTATTGAGAAGCTTCTAACAGATTAGACACTAAAAATCGGAATTATGAATACAAATAAAATTGCGGAGCAGAGCGACATCAATATTCGATGTTCAACGTTGATGGATTCGTAAAAAGTCCGAACTCAATCAAATATTAATTCTGAGCATCTGGTCGATATTATTTGGATTTAGAGCAAAATAATTTTTCAGAGGACTACAAATCCTCTCAAGATGTTCTTTGACAAAGAAAATAGCATGATTTAGCGCAGATTTGATCCTACTATTGTCTGCATTGTCATGGTTTGCTGCCTTGCGCACAGCTGCGGCCCTGAAAAGGTTTATTCCAATGGCTTTTAAGGTTGTACTGAAGCGTACCGCTTTAAAGCCTCGGACCCGAAGCCGTTTGACTCCGGTGCGCCGATCCAATTCGGACATGGTGGCTTCGGCACCGGCACGCCATCGATAGCGGTCTTTAAATTCGCTTGTCTGCTCTGTGGCCCGGCGCTTTGCGACGCGCATCGCTCTTTCATCATAATGAAGATAATAGTACCTCTTTCCCGGCCTAACAGGACAGTCATTGATCAAAGGGCACTTGGCACAGGTCTGGCAACTAAAGCCTTGAGTAAAGCGCGTCTTTTTTTTCTTGCTGGTTAACGGCTTTTTCCCCGCGGGACAGGCGAGCACATGACCCTTGCCAGAAAGCTCAAACTCTGACAGGCTCAAAGAGTTTTCCTTGGATTTGCCCTTTACCGGAGCAACAAGTTCTACGCCCATGGACTTGGCACCTTGATAGTTTCCATCACTACCGTAAAGTGTATCGGCTTCAAGCTCAGCGGGACCAAGCCCTCGTTTTTGGGTAGATTCAATTGCCGGGATCAGCGCTTGCGCATCGCTGTCACAGGCTTTTTCAAGCTCAACATGGGTAATCAGGTTCAGCGTTTTGGACTTAACTTCTTTATCTTCGGTGTCCGTATAGGTCTCCATGATTTGCAACTGGTAGCCTTGTCCTTTATGGCCGCTGTAGGTAGCATCCGGATCTGAAGGGTTTTGAAGAGAATCAGAAGCAATGTCTTTAGGCTTTTTAACTTCAACTACCTTTTTATCATCAGATACATTTAGATTGCATTGCTCTTTTAAAACCCTTTCAAGCAGCTTGTAGCTATGCATGGCGCTGACTTGCTTACAGTCTTTGAACTGCTCAACCAGATCATAAAGATCCTCGGCCACCGAAGCCAACGTCTTTTTCGATTCTGATGGCTTTACCATCGAAAAGCAGCCTAAGGCTTTTTTACTAAAATATTTGTCGATTATCGCTTTAGCGACGGTCTCAAATTGCTCTTTATAACCGCGTTTCAAATTGACAAGGAATTTGTTGATACTTTTAGAAAAAATGCCAATGCGTCCCAACCGTCGCATATTGGATTTGATGTGAACCGAATCGATGCGTTGCTTGTCGGTATTGACCTTGAAAACATCTGCCAGTTTGTTGGTAATACCATCAAACAAAAGCGCTTCCAACCCGTTTTCAACTGCAATGCTGCGCATATTCCAGAGCGTCTTGGGGCAAAAGTACTTCGCCGAATCAGACTCCTCGGTGATATTCAGGGCATAATGCCATTGAATGTTAAACGCCAACTGGTCAATGGCTTGTTCATCATCTAAATCTAGGGCTTGCTGCAAAACCAATACAGCTAAAACGGTATGCAATTCTTTGGTCGGTCGGCCAAAACTGACGTTAAAAAAAGGAGCTAATTTGCTAACAGGAAGCTCACACAGAATTTGTTCTTTAAACAATCCGGCCCAAGACTGATCCAATAATCGCCGACGTTTGGGGCTTAAAAAACTCCAGGGATCGAAAAGATGGCCCTGTTTGTGGTCTTTGATGCGAATCATGCTATTTTCCTTTAACATATTGATAATATTGCCTCTTTCATATCAAATTGTTAAATAGAAGTAAAGCCTAAAATAGTAAAATTTAAAACTATTTCAGCTTGTTAAGCGCTTTTGACTTTTTACGAATTTATCAAAATTAAAAACAGAGAAACAAAATTCTTTATCCGTATAGTAAGCTTTCCAATACCTCGGCTCCACGGGTCGTATCATAAGTTGCCCTTTCAGAATCCCCTAAAGCTTCGAACATTCGGAAATTGGGATTTCGAATTTGTTTCGAATTTCGAGATTCGAATTTCGAATTTTTAGGCCCTAAAAGGAATTCACGCTTTTTCTGCGAGGGCGCATGAATTTCAATCGATTTACAACTCCATTAACTGACCCCCCGTAACATTAATCGCTTGCCCGGTTGTGTAAGAGGATTGATCGGATGCCAGGAAAGCAACCAGATTGGCTACCTCACCGGATGATCCCA
>JBATKU010000191.1:0-2222 GCA_049669725.1 Desulfobacterales bacterium | reverse complement strand
GCTATGCGAGCACCTGTGAAAAACAGGAAAATAAAAAGCGGCTTCCAGACATTACTGAGATTAAAAAGAAATAGTTTAATTTCATCCAAGCTTGATGAACTCGTAAAAAGTCACAAACATATATCTTTATGAAATAATTATAAAAAACGATAAATAGTTCTTGCCTTTTTCACTGTAAATTGGTATAAAAAGCCAAATTAATCAGGTGGTTAAAGGTAAAATCATGATCAACATTAAAAATCCAAATCAGCTCAACATTTTCGACCCTTGGGATTTTCTTACACCCAAAAGACGCAAGATGCTCGACAACAGTTGGCCGGGTCTATTCCGTGAGCATATACTGCCATCAATTCCTGTCCATAAAGTTGCCAAATACTTTGATGAAACTTTTGGTCGGCCCACAAAAGAGCTTTTCGCAATGATCGGTGCCCTTGTTCTTCAGCAGACGCTTGATCTTACCGATGAAGAAACCGTCCGGCAGTATGCCTTTGACACGCAGTGGCATTACGCCCTCAACGTAACTGAAGAGTCGGATAAAGCCAAGTATATTTCGTTAAAAACCTTATGGAACAATCGAAACATCGTTGCGCAAAACAATCTTGAGGACGACATTTTCAAAGCCAGCACAAACCGGCTGGCGCAGGTTTTCAACGTTAATATCGATAAACAGCGGATCGACTCGGTCCATATCAAATCCAATATGCGGCGGCTTGGCCGAATTGGCATCTTTTCTGAGAGCATTCACAAGTTTTTGGTAAATCTGAAACGGGGCGATCAAGACCAACTCAAGATCATAGATGAAAAAGTTGTCGATAGATATCTTTCCAAAAACGGTCTCGGATGCTTTTCCAGAGTCAAACCATCTGAATCGAGAAAAACCCTCACAGAGGTCAGCAAAGACCTGTTTGATCTGGTACAGCAGTTTAAGGGCAGCCCCGAAGTAGCGACCATGTATAGTTACAAACTGCTTGAAAGGGTTCTGAAAGAGCACTGCAATCTTACCGATGATAAAGACAATCCGGTTGAGCTTAAGAAAGCGAAAGAAATTGCTTCGGACTCTCTTCAAAATCCTTCTGATCCCGATGCAACCTACAGCGGTTACAAGGGGCAAGGCTACCAAGTTCAAATCCAGGAAACTTTTTGTGATGACGAAGGAAAAAAAGAAGAATCCCTTAACCTGATCACCCATGTGGAAGTTGAACCTGCTCATAACAGTGATGCCAATGCTCTTATCCCTGCGATTGAGTCTACGGAAAAACAAAATCTGAAACCTAAGGAGCTAATAGCCGATTCTCTTTACGGCAGTGATGACAACTGTGAACACTCAAAAAAACACGGCGTAAAGCTGATTGCTCCTACAATGGGTTCAATTGAGGAAGGCAAGTTGAGCCTTTCGGATTTTCAATTTTCTGAAAAAGGCAAGGTTATTGCCTGCCCCCAGGGTAATGCCCCTGTAAAAGTCAAAAAGAGAAAAAGAGTTAGCATCGGTTTTGCTTCACATGATTGCCAGAATTGCCCCAAACTATCTGGATGCCCTGTCAAGAAGGGGAAAAAATATTACTACCTTCGCTTTACTGATAAAGAGATGCGCATAGCAAAGCGCAGAATATATGAACAGTCAGACGAATTCAAAGATCGTTACAGGTGGCGTGCAGGTGTTGAAGCCACCATGTCTGAATACGATAGACGAACCGGAGTTAAACATCTTCGAGTACGAGGCCTAAAAGCAGTCAGGTTTTGTGCAACCTTAAGGGCCTTGGGAGTAAATATCTTCAGGGCTGCTGCTGTTAGAGCATCGAAAATGATGCCGGTAGAGGGCCTCTGTGAGGCATAAAGCCTTCCATGCCTCTATTTTTCATTTGTCAAAGAGCATGTTGTGACTACTTGTAGTCACCGGAAAGATATTTTAACCATCTGCGTCACGTTATGAGCATAAGTTCATATCGGCAGCGCAATTAATTCTGACTTTTTACGAAACCGTCAGTAGTTGAAACAAATGTATTTCTGATACATTATCAAGTCAAGCTAACTCTCATATGGGGTTAACAAAATGACATATTCTTTTTTGGCTTTGTCTTTTAGCTGAAATAAGATATAGTGATATTTAAACCCAATCACAAATGGCTTTTTAAGCCCTGCTTGGCGTTTCGAAAAACTCGAAAAGTTCGGAGGTGTTCCAATGAAAACATGTAATTTGTCTGATTTTATGCAAGCGCTCACAC
>JBATKU010000190.1:0-2621 GCA_049669725.1 Desulfobacterales bacterium | reverse complement strand
CGCCCAGCGGGTTTGAAAACAGGAATACAGATTACTTCATATAAACCCAATCGGGTAGGAGCTATTTAAAGGAAACTAAAAGACATCTCAAAAATGAACTGCACTATCGCTTTTAAAATAGAGGGGTAAAGTGAAATGGGAATAAAAATATCAGTTTGTGGGAAGGGCGGAAGCGGTAAAAGCACTTTAGTCAGTCTACTTGCCCAGGCGGCGCAAGATCGGGGTTTTAAGGCACTGGTAGTCGATTCGGATGAATCCAATTCCGGGCTTTTCCGAATGCTTGGTTTAGACCAACCGCCGATACCGCTCATGGAACTTGTGGGCGGGAAGGACAGTATAAAAGAAAAAATGAAGCAGCCTTCCATACTGTCCGAAGCGGATATCGCTCTGGAACAAATTCCTTCCGGGTATATCAATGAAAAAAATGGTCTCAAGCTGATCAGCATCGGCAAGATCCACCAGGCACTGGAAGGCTGTGCCTGTCCCATGGGGGTTTTAAGCCGTGAATTTTTAAAAAAACTTCGGCTGGGACAAAATGAAATCGCGATTGTGGATATGGAGGCCGGTATCGAGCATTTTGGGCGGGGTATTGATAACAGCCTGGATGCAGTGCTTGTTGTGGTGGAGCCATCCTTTGAGTCGATCGCCCTGGCTGAAAAGATAAAAGAACTGGCCTCCGGTATCAACAAGGATTTCTGGGCGGTATTGAATAAAATTAGCTCGGAAACCTTGATTGCTGAAATTAAGGCGAAATTAAAAAAAAGAGGGATGGAAACCATCGGTGTGATCTCCTATGACGCTTCAGTCTTCCTTTCCGGTCTAAAAGGGGACACTCTAAGCCGGGGAAGAGCAACACGTCAGGCCGGAGAGATTCTAGATTCTTTGCTGCCGGCTAAATCGAGCTAAGGAACACGGAGTGAGTATGTGTCTCAGTACGGTTTATATTCAATCGGAAGATCGGCGGATTAAAGTCATGCAGGATGTTGCCCAAATGGAATACACTCACGAGGGATATCTGCTGATCGGGCTATTGGGCGATCAAAAACTGATTAAGGGTGTAATCAGAAAAATTGATTTTGTCGATGATCATTTAGTAATCCTGGAGGCAGAAAAATAAGGAGGAAGCAAATGATACCCCAGATTAAAAGAATTCTTTATACGACTGATTTGTCCGACAATTCGATCGTTGTGCTCAAGTATGCCATGAATTCTGCGAGGACATACGATGCCGGCATCATCATTTTGTATGTTTTGGAGCCATTGTCGGTGACTGGCAATGCACTCACAGATTCCTATCTTACCCGGGAGCAGGTAAAGAAGATCTCAGAAGAAAAATTAGCATACGTGAAAGATCGTATAAATAAGCAGTTGAAGATATTTTGTGAAAAGGAACTTAAAAATGATCCGGAATGCGCCGATAGAGTCGAATCCATAGAATTGTGTGAGGGCTTTCCTCCGGACGTGATCCTAATGAAGGCAGATGAATTTAATTGCGACGCGATTGTCATGGGAACTCATGGAAAAGGCATCATCCGCAGTACTTTTTTGGGTAGTACGTCTAAAAGGGTCCTTCGCCGAACGAGAATACCGGTATTTATTATCCCTTTGCCCAGAGAGGAAGCCGATATCGGTTTGGGCGATATTTAACCAAAGGCAAGCTCGCTGCCAGACAAAACGCCATGGCGCTATGCAGACAATATAAGGAGGCCACAATGATTCCTAAAATCCAAAGAATTCTCTATGCAACGGATCTTTCACCCAATGCAGTCTATGCGCTGCGTTATGCCATGAACTCGGCCATAAAGCACGATGCCGAGGTTATCATATTGCATGCTTTAGAGAATGTGGATCCGGCCAGCCGGACTACGCTGGATCCCTACATTGACCAGAAGCGGCATAAAAAGATTGTTGATGAACGCACCGCCGAAGCCCAAGATCTTCTTAAGAAACGTCTCGTAACCATACGCGACAGGGAACTTAAAGATCACCCCGAATTTGCGGATAAAGTGATATCCATCGAAGTATGTGAGGGTTTCCCGGCCGAGAAAATTCTTAGCAAAGCCGAAGAGCTAAACTGTGATGAAATCATCATGGGAACTCACAGCAAAGGGATCCTTGCAAATACATTTCTAGGCAGCACTGCCAAAAGGGTCCTGCGTCGGACCAAAAAACCGGTCTTTATTATTCCCTTACCCAAAGGGGAGACCGATATTGCCTTCGACGATATGTGAAGGATCTAATATAGGGGATTTATGGGAGGTCATTATGAAAATCTTAGTAGGCTATGACGGGTCCGCTGCCGCCAGGCAGGCTCTGGAACTTGCCAAGAAACGTGCAAAGGTAGGGGGAGCCAAAATTGACGTGGTCAAATGCATGGCCCAAAACCGGGAGCTTAACTATAAGGATATCCAGATGTTTGAGCACAAACTGGAAAGGGAGGTCCATGATCACTTGAATTCCGGGGATATTCCCTATGAAACCCACCTGGTGATATCCGGTCTGCAATTCGGTGAAGACCTGGTGCAGTTTGCCGAGCAAAATAATATCGATGAAATTGTCATCGGGGTCAGAAGAAGATCGAAGGCGGGGAAATTATTATTCGGATCCACTGCTCAACATGT
>JBATKU010000189.1:0-22947 GCA_049669725.1 Desulfobacterales bacterium | reverse complement strand
CCGGTTTCATATATACGAATGGCTTTTGTCATCGTGCTTCCTTTTCCTTGATAATTCTTGAATAGTCCTTTTATGCTTGGCCAGAAAAATTTTTATTATAGGTTCACATATATTGGCTATTAAAATCAAGGAATATTCTTGCGAAAATATTTTATGGGGAAGGATTCAAATTTAGAGGTAATTGAAAGCGAAGAAATCTCTATTTTTCTGTTTATAGCGCTTTTCAAAAATAAGTTCCGAAACACGGAAGGGTGGTTTAAGTCGTTGTCTAAAAAAACGTTCGTGTAGCGGAACGCTTTTTTGACAACCGCTATATAAGATCAGCATGAGAATTCAGCAGGCGGCCTATCGGATTAGGCAAGTTCATCCCGAGGTCTAAGTTCCAGATCCTGGATTCTTGCAAGCAGGGTCTTATAACTGACTTTTAATATCCTGGAGGCCCTGCTTCGGTTCCAGCCAGTATTCTCAAGCACGTAAGAGATCAGCTTTTTTTCGACCTGATCAGATACCTGCTTTTTATACTGTTTGAGTGAAAAATCCGTGAGGTCTATCCTGTGACCGTTCAATCCCAGACCTTTCCTAAAATTTGGTTCCATATGATTGTGTCTGCCACTGTTAGAGAGGTCGATTATTTTATCGATGTTTTCTTTTTCTTGACCAAGCACTATGATCCTTCTCAGCACGTTTTGCAACTCGCGCACGTTTCCCGGCCAGTGATACAAACTAAGTTTATCAATAGTCTCGTTGCTTAAAATTGGGGGCTGATTTTTTTTAAATTGTGAAGCATATTTTTTTACATAATATGAAATCAACGGCGGTATATCTTCCGGCCGTTCGCGTAATGGATCAATGTGAATTGTTACCGTACATATTCTGTAATACAAATCTGAACGAAATTTCCCGGTTTTAAGTTCCTCTTCCAATTCACGGTTGGTGGCTGTTATAGCCCAGGCATTACTTTTCACTGATCTTTCAGATCCCAGGGGAAAAAATTCGCCATCTTGAAGCGCATGCAACAGTTTGGATTGAAGTGCAATGGACATATCGCCGATTTCATCCAGGAATATAACACCTTCTTTGGCCTGCTCAAATTTTCCGCGCATTTTGCGCACCGCTCCGGTAAAAGCCCCCTGTTCATAGCCAAACATTTCGCTTTCCAGCAGTGTATCCGGCAAAGCGGCGCAATTAACCTTTATTAAAGGTCCTTCTTTTGCGCAGGATTTTTGGTGCAGAAGCCTAACCACCAGTTCTTTGCCAACACCGGTTTCCCCGCAAACCACTGTGTTTAAGCATGCATCAGCAACTTGGTTAATCAGCTGCCGGACACGCTTAATATTTTGGCTTACGCCGATTAGCTCAGTTTCCATATGAATATCGTATTTTTTAGCAATAGCGGACAACGATCATTATCAAAGGTTTAAAGGTTATTTTATATATCGGCATTTCTGTCTTAATTCTTGAGGAAAATCTGTAATGTTTATACTACTTTGTAAAAATAAGTTCCGAAATACGGATGGGTGGTATAAGTGAGGGATGCGTAGCTGACAAGCGGGAATGATTTGTAGAAAAAAAATTCCGATTAAATCAAAATAGTCCGAATTGAAATGGCCCTGTTGCCGGAAGAATCATATATGATTTTATAACATATTCTGACTATCAGAAAGGATATTGGTTTGAAGATTTTGATTTGTAAGGGTTAATCCGCTAGTGTCCCAGTTTTCTCCGAATATCCTTCAGCCGCTGGTGACGACCCATTATCTTTTATTAAACTACTGATATAATTGCCCTCACGGTCTATTATTATAGAAAAAAATACCTCAATATCATAGACAAGCTCATAAATGACATGGCCACTTAAAACCCTGATATCGCCTAGACTGTAAATCACTTTGCCGATAGCCGATAACTTATATATTTTTTTAAATAATTCAGTGATTGTTTCAACATTAACAGATGCCGATAGCGAATCAAAAAACTCTGCTTTTCTTACATGTATAACCCCAGGATCCAAGATCGTATCGTAAGATTCGGTTTCTTCCTCACCTAAATTGTGGAAATCGTTTGGATTTGCGAATCCCATAAATTTTCCCATTTCATTCAACAACACAGGAAAGGCGGCAACCGAGCTGTAATCGAATTGATATGCAATCTTGTTGTTGAAAACTAAAGTTTTGCCTCCTTTGAACTGCATTTTTTCTTTTAATATTAAGCTGTGAGTTTCTTGGAATAGTTTTTCGATTTGATACTCATCGAAAGACGCGAGCATAGAAGATAAAAGCTCTTTTTCCCCTGCCTTTATGATCGCTGGTTCGATAATAGGCATACATTTCCCCTTTCTGTTTTCTCCTGATTTTTATTATAACAATTTTCTCTTTTTTATACTTTTGAATTTGACCCCAACGCCAATTGGGCTTAGCCGCACAACTTCTACTTTTAATATGTTATTATCATCAAACTTAGTGCCGGGGATAACAAGATCTAATATTTGTCCGATATTATTAAAAAATTCACGATTTTCAATGAAACAACCATTACGGCTGATATCACTGATGAATCCATCGTAAGATTTATTTTCAAAGCAAAAGGATGCCGGTTTATTGTAATATTTTCTTGGATGCTTTCTTAAATCTATTTTCTGATCCGAATCAGTTTCCAGTGATTTTTCCTCAATGAATTTATCAACATATTTTGCACCATAACCATAGGCATAGGGAGTATTTTTTAGTCTCTTTCCCCATCTAATTCTTGCATGATGGCATTCATAGTCCCCATGGCTATGGAGACTATTTTCTATCCGAATAAAAACTTCCGCTCCCGGCTGCAAAAATTGATCAGACTCAAAATATAAACCATCATCACTGCAGTTGACCATTCGGGCGTTTTCATCAACCCCAATCTGTAAAGACTCGAGGCTAACCATTGCATGGTGATTCATACGTTTATGGTGACGTTTTTCTTTTAGTGTTTCCATCCGTATAAATGTTTTGAAATACCAATTCCATGGATTTGCCAATAGACATATTCTGGCATTTCTTTTAGGGGATGTTGGTATTAATATATTGAAATTATCACTAAACTGGAAAAACTGTGATGGTTTTAAGGATACAATTACATCGCAGAAGTCTATCATTCCGAATTCTTATAAAATCGGAATGATCGTCTTCGATAGTTTTTTGAACAAGAGATTGGAAAATTGGTGCTTTAAAGAGACCCAACCTTCAACTCTTCCTCCATAAGGTGAAAATCATTCATTCGTGAAACAACCGCTTTGTCTCGCTTTGGCTTGTTTGATGAAAATGATTTCTGATTTTGTTCTGAAGCAATGGCCTCGATAAGTTCAATAGCTTCCATTTGGTCGGCGGGGTCACCTTCCGTATAGCGTGTCGTGTGGAACTGCTCCAATTTTTCCATTTCAAGATTCTGAGGCGCTTTTGGAACACTGAACTGATAAGGAGCCTTCAATGTTATCATATCGGATTCGTTGCCCAGCTCATCAACAGACGTAATTCCGAATTCGATCTGCCCATCACTGGGTTTAAAAGAATCAACGTCGTCGGGCAAAACAATTTCGGTCACATTTCCCAGTAATGCTTGGTTGGAGTTATAATCTACATCGCCACGTTCGGCCCAGTAAAGCTTATATCCTATAACTTGAGGAGAACTGGAAGCGTGCCATCTAAGTTTTCTTTTTTTCAACTTAGCCATGTGATTTTTCCTTATAGGCGTAAAAAATTGAGAAAATTTACCTGACCAGAATCCTGTCAATTACATTTCTGCGGCGACAGATCGTCAGCTCTTAGCCGTCATATATTTAATTTTCTTGGCTATCGTATCGATCCCATCCAAAATTTTCTGCCGGTTCATTGGAGAAATCCAAATATTGATTATTAATCTGCGATTGAGATGCTTCCATCGATACCTGAGGAATGATTTCCTCACATAGACGCTCGATTTCACCAGCAGCCTTGCTGTATGGTGCATATTGCATTACTGAAACGCCGGAAGTCATTGCATCAATGAAGGCCACTCGCTGGCACAACTCGGTATCAAATACATTCGTTTGAAACTTTTTCATTACCTCGCGAGCCTCGCGGCCTATTTTAGTCCCAGGTATTTTTCGATTGATCAAGAGTTTGACTTCTAAGTCAGAATTTATTGGTCGGATTTCATCGATCATTTTTAGCGTTCCCCAGCAAGACCAAACGTCCAGGGCGCTCGGAGACAATGGAATGATAGCAAGATCAGTTACAGCAAGAATTGCTTTTGAAATGTCACCAATGGCAGGGGGTGCATCTATAATAACGTAATCATAATTCATAGAAAGCTGTTTAATGTCGGTTGCGTCAATCGGACTTGGATGGTGCAAAATTTCAAATGATTTATTGCCTTCAATCGTGTGCCATTGAACAGCGCTTCCCTGAGGGTCCGCATCGATAAACACCAAATTGTGATTCTTTTTCTTTAAACCAATAGCAAGATTAATAGCCGTCGTGGTTTTTCCAACTCCCCCCTTCTGGTTTACAAAACTGATGATCATTTCCGCCCTCCTTTTTTTATTTAGATATTAAAATGATTGGTTGCAAAGTCCATCGATTCGTAAATACGATGACGTATTTACGCTTATAATTTTGTTTCATGCCGGATCATTTGCTTTTTTGCCCTGTATCCAACGGCTGTTCTTGCTTATGTCCATATCCATTTTTTGTCAAGTGAAAACCACACTATATGGTGTATAAAACGGAATATTTTACCAACATATAGGTGAGGTAACGATTTGTTACGGCCGTTTTTGTGTCCCTATCGTTGAAATAGGGAGTTTCATATCAATTATCGGAACGTTTTATTGACAACCGCTATAAAAGATATCTGGGAAGTGACAATGGAGGGGTTTGGTTGCGCAACTATTTTTTAAAGGGGTTTATGGATTTTGATTTTTTAAAAATTATATTTTCGATTTTGCTATCAATCTCTGATAATATCTTTTTCATCGACAGGACTATACCCATATAGGTTTTCTTGCTTCTTGAATCTGTTTTATTAGGGTCAGCCAAAAATTCTTTAAATTTTACAGCAACCTCTTTTGGCATCGTTAGTAAAAAATCCATAATCATATCAGATGCATAATTATTTTCAGCAATTGCCTTCGAAAACCTTTTAAGATTCTCTCTGAATAATTTTTCAAGCCTTTTGCGTTCAGATCTCAGGTGTTCAAGTTCTGACTCTCGCTGCCAACGTCTGTGATCTAAAATCAGCATAACTAACGGTGTAATGCTTGCGATAACGCCACCTATGATGACACCAATCAAGGTATCAGACATTTCTTTTTCCTCCCGGTTATTCTTTCATGAGAATATTACTGAGTTTTTCACAGAAGGTCTATTATATCAATATTTTCATTAAATTGCATGTTTCTATTGCCAGAATCTCAAAATAACATCAAGTCATGATAAATTGAAATTGCCACTATATATAGTGTTTATATTTACGAAAATTCACCATATGTTGACTGCTATTGAAATATAGAGTATTAACCTCTGGATTGGGATTAATAGTACTGAGGTTTAAAATGATAACCTATTTTAATGATTTTAGAGACGTTCCGAATTTGACTTTCGATTTGGATATGAAAATCCATGGCTCAAATCGAAGGAAAGAACCAAGAACACCCTGTTTGATTCCAGTACATTACAAAATAAACCGGCGACTTTATTCAAGCTTCATCCTCGACATGAATGAAACGGGTGCTTTTATCGAAACAGATCGATCCTTTCCTGCCGGGGATAAGATTATGCTTAAGTTTCTCGATCCGTATTCAAGGCGATCTTCATTAATAAATGGTTCAATCGCGTGGAGCAGTGATGCTGCTATTGGCGTAAAATTCAATTACCACCTATTCACACCTTCTTGATATAAAGCTGTAAGGCAAGATGCCGGTCCAGATTTATCCCACTAAATTCAATTTTAGTAGACTTATAGATACGATTAGATATCACAAAGCTTCTGTGGGGTTGATGAGTCCATAGATGTTGGAGATGCAATTTTGAATGTGCTTCACTATTGCAGATATTAGTGTAGAATCGAGCAGCAAGTTTATTCTTATTTTATATCTGTTAGCTTTGAAACGATACCGCTCGAGGCAGCCATTAATATAGGCCTCGCTGGATGATTGCTAGTCAGGTTTGGATGGCTCTCCTTCCGGCTTTATATTCAATTTCAGCCATAGTAAGAAAAGCTTATAGCCAAGTGAAAAAATGATCGCGCCAACGAAAAGGCCGATGATGCCAGATGTCATAAACCCGCCTATTGCTCCAATGAAGATGACAAGCATGGGAACATCGACTCCACGACCCATCAAGAGGGGTTTAAGAAAGGCGTCAGATATGCCGACAAGGATGCTCCAGATCGCGAAAACAACTGCGATGACCGTACTGCTGGTGGAGAACACGTAGATGATAATTGGGCCCAGAACCAAAATAGTGGGAAGCTGAACCACTGCAAGAATCAGCACCAACAGGGCCCAAAGCCCCGCGCCAGGCACGCCGACTAAAAGAAAACCAAGGCTTGCCATGAGCGTCTGGATTAGTGCGACGCCGAGAATACCCAGGGTAACACTTCGCACAGTCGCCACTGCGAGTTCGACGGCCATTGTCCCCCTCTCACCTGCGAGCCGCGTAGCAATTGCCCGCGCAGTCTGACCGCCACCGGTATCATTTGCAAGCAGAACACCGGCGATAATGATCGAAACCACGAACTTTAGGATCCCGACCCCGGCACCCGCAGCGGCGGACAACAGCGGGATACCAAACTTTTTGAGCCACGGGGTGACCTTGCTCAGGGCAGCTCCGAGATTGTTCGAGGCCAGGCTCCAGAACTTGTACAAAGGTTCGCCGATGACCGGCCAGGATCTGACACTCTCCGATGGCGGCGGTATACTTAACGTCCCGGCGTCGAGCTGTGCCGAATACTCCTGTGCTGTGTTGATAAGAGATCCGGAAAACAAATAGGCCGGAACGAGCAGGACGGTCAGTGCAAAAAGTGTAATCAGGATTGCCGCCAGACGGCCACGTCCACCCAGGGAGGACTTCAGCCGGTTGTAGCCGGGGTGGATTGCAACGGCAATGATGATGCCCCAGACGATAATCTGAATGAACGGCTGACCGATCTTGAAACACCAATAAAGGAGCAGAAAGACGAGGCCTATATGGATGGTTGCCTCGAGTGCTCTTGCCACAAATAAGCTGTCGTTCGAAGGTTGACTGGATGTATCCATTTTGAGGTCTCCTGGGGCATTACAATTTCGTGCCCTTCTATTAGCTGTTATGCAGTTTGAATGATGTTAAATTAAGGTTGGATGGTGAAATTTAAATAGCGTAGATCTGATATAGCGTAAAGGATATTTTTCCTCTATTCACCCATAATTTTTACCAGCACCCTTTTCCTCCGGCGTCCGTCAAATTCACCATAAAATATTTGTTCCCAGGTACCGAAATCAAGCTTGCCGTCGGTGACGGCCACCACCACCTCGCGTCCCATGACCTGCCTTTTCATGTGGGCATCCGCATTGTCTTCGCCGACATTGTGCCGGTAGGCGGACACCGGTTCATGGGGAGCAATCTTTTCCAGCCAGACCTCATAGTCGTGGTGCAGACCGGACTCATCATCATTGATAAATACGGAGGCTGTTATGTGCATGGCGTTTACCAGAACCAAGCCTTCTGTGATACCGCTTTCATGCAGACATTGTTGCACCTGGGGGGTTATGTTGATAAAGGCACGCCGGGTGGGAACTTCCAACCACAACTCTTTGCGATAGATTTTCATTGGCTTTCCTTTTAATTTTTATGGGACACGGATTTTCACAGATAAACACAGATAAGCGATTATTTAAATTGATTTAATCAATCTCGCGGCTGATATGTGTTCCCACCAATAACTAATAACAATTAACAAAAATTGCCTGCTAACGCCTGATAAGGTTCGCAGATGGTCTTTTTTTCCAGACGGTTTATAGTTTCTTTAATAATTGATTGGCGGCTGTCAGCGTCGGATCCCAGGTCGGCCCGAACGGGGGGGCGTAGGCCAGATCTGTCTGGCTGTATTGGGCGACGGTCATCCGGTTATGCAGGGCCACTGCCGGGGCATTGATGCGGTGGGCCGCGCCTTCTTTGCCGATCATCTGGGTGCCCAGCAGTCGGCCCGATTTTTTGTCGCCAATCAGGTTGACCCAGATGGGATGTGCGCTTGCGCTCGAATAGGAGTGGGCCCGGGAGCTGGATTGGATCGTATTCTCAACCGCATCAAAACCGGCTTTCTGAGCCTCTGCCAGGTTCAGGCCGGTGCGGGCTACCTCAAAGTCGAACACCCGGAAAACGGATGTTCCCGCCACGCCGTCAAGGGTGGCATTTTTGCCGATAACGTTATCGGCCGCTGCCCAGCCGGCCCGGTTGGCCCTCAGGGCCAGGGGGATCCAGGTTTTGGCATCGGTTACGACATGATAGGCGTCGGTACAGTCGCCGGCCGCATAGATGTTTTTATTAGACGTTCTCAGGCTGCGATCGACCGCAATGGATTTTGCTATGCTTATCTCGAGGCCGGCCCTGTCCGCCACCTGGCTGTTGGGTGTTACGCCGATTCCCACCAGTACCATATCCCCCTCAAGGGATAGATCCGCAGAAGCCACCCGTAAACCGCCGCTGATTGTTTCGATGCGCTCAACCGCGTGACCGGCATAAACGCCGACCCCTTTGGATTCCAGCCCATCTTTGACAACCGCTGCCATGGATGGCTCCAACCACGGCAGGAAGACCGGATTGGGTTTGACCATGTCCACGGCAATATTTAGATTAACTAAGGATTCGCACATTTCAAGGGCGATATAGCCCATGCCGATGATGATGGCTTTTTTTACCGTGTTAGCGTTTAAAAAGTTTTTTATTTTCCGGCCGTCGGCTAGATCTTTGACTACAAATACACCCGGTAAATCACCCCCCGGTATTTCCGGCCTGATTGCCGAGCTGCCGGTGGCGATCAACAGCCGGTCATAGGGAATTTCAAAACCTTTCCCGTCCGTGGTGCTGCCGGCAACCGTCTGCTGATCCGGATTGGTTTCTTCGACGCAATGGCCGGTCAACAAATTAATGCCCTGTTTGTCGCGAAAAACCTGGGCCTGACGTACTACCAAATCCTCGATGTCTCTATCCGGCGCCGCCAGATTATAGGGCAGGCCTCAGGCGCTGTAGGATACATCCATGGTTTTTTCCAGGACCGTTACCTCCAGATCAGGCTGATTGCGCTTGGCGCGGCTGGCGGCACTCATTCCGGCTGCATCTCCGCCGATAACGACAAATTTCATGGCTTTCTCCTATTCGAATATGTTGATTTTAATCCTTTAAATAGATTATTAATATTCTAAACTTTTTTTATTTTCAATCAGAATAATTTAAACCAAACTAATATTGCTTGAAAATGGCAAGTAAGAAATATCTTTTTAATAGAATTGAATCCCTTCTACCCGGAGTACTGGCGGTTGATCGCTTGAAGGCCCGAAGGGACATCCAGCGTTTGTCCGGGCGCAGGGGCAGGACGGGGCCGGATGAAAAAATTGAGAAACGGCTGGCCGAACTGCAAAAGCGCCTGAAGGCCTCAGCTAAAAAAAGAGACCACCGCCGGGCCAATCTTCCCGCCTTGCGTTTCAACGAAGAGTTGCCGATTTTTACCAAAAAAGACGAGATCATCGAAGCTATCGTTAAGCACCCGGTCATCGTGGTATCCGGTGAGACCGGTTCCGGGAAAACCACCCAGCTGCCCCAATATTGTCTGGCGGCCGGTCGGGGGATTGACGGCCTTGTAGGATGTACCCAGCCCCGGAGAATCGCGGCGACAACGGTCTCCCGACGGATCGCCGAGGAACTGGGGCAGGAACCCGGTGAGGCCGTTGGTTACAAAATTCGGTTTAAGGACCGAACCCGTAAAGACGGCTACATTAAAATCATGACCGACGGCATCCTGCTGGCCGAAACCCAGAGCGATCGGTACCTGAGCGCCTATGACACCATAATTATCGATGAAGCCCATGAACGCAGCCTGAACATTGATTTTATTCTGGGGATATTGCAGACCCTGGTGAATAAACGAGATGATTTAAAGCTGATCATTACGTCGGCCACGATCGATACCAAAAAATTTTCCAAAGCCTTTGGGAATGCGCCTGTCATAGAGGTTTCCGGCCGCATGTACCCGGTTGACGTTCAATATATCGCACCTGAAACCGGGCCGTTGCCCAACGGTGAGTTGACCCATGTGGAATTGGCGGTGCAGGCTGTAAAACGGCTTTTGAATCAGAGTCGCACAGGGGATATGCTGGTATTTATGCCCACCGAGCAGGATATCCGCGAAACCTGTGAGCTGCTTGAAGCCCAGGCACCGGAAGGAACCCGGGTCATGCCGCTGTTTGCCCGGCTGACCGCCTCGGAGCAGTCGCGGGTGTTTGCACGCCTTGCCCGGCGCAAGATCATCGTTGCCACCAATGTTGCTGAAACATCGATTACCATACCGGGGATCAAGTATGTGATTGATTCCGGTCTGGCGCGCATCTCCCACTATTCTCCCCGAACCCGGACCACTTCGCTGCCGGTGGTTCCGGTTTCCAGGAGCAGTTGCGATCAGCGTAAAGGCCGCTGCGGTCGCGTGCAGAACGGGGTCTGCCTGCGGCTTTATTCGGAAGACGATTATCAAGCTCGCCCTCAATTTACGCCACCGGAGATTATCCGGGCCAATCTGGCCGAGGTTATATTGCGGATGATTGCATTAAAACTAGGGGATGTATTGGATTTCCCCTTTATCGATCGTCCGGATTTAAAAAGCATCAAGGACGGATTTAATCTTCTTTCGGAGCTGGGGGCAATTACGCTGGGCGCTAGGGCTAAGGGCCAAAGGCCAAAGGTTAAAGGAAAAGTGGGTGAGGTAGAGGCGATAGCGTTGAATTCGGAATTGGGAATGCGGAATGCGGAAAGAAAAAAAGATGTCCGTAAGCAAAGGATAGAAGGCCAAGATCGAAATACGGTCAAAGGGGATAGAGGAGCTGAATTTTCAAATCATAGCTCTCAAAAGCTAATCAGGTTGACTGATAAAGGGCGGTTGATGGCCAGGATTCCACTGGACCCCCGGTTATCCCGAATGATGATTGAAGCCCAACAGGAGCGTTGTATGGCCGAGACGGTCATCATTGCTGCGGCGCTTAGCATTCAGGATCCCCGGGAGCGTCCAATTGAAAGGGCCGGGGAAGCCGACCGGATGCATGCCGGTTTTGACGATCCCGATTCAGATTTTGTGACCCTGCTTAACATCTGGAATCGGTATCAGGCTCTCCGGCAGAAAGTGAAAAGCAATAATCAGATGAAGAAATTCTGCCGTGAACACTATCTGTCCTTTAAGCGCATGCGGGAGTGGCGGGATATCCACAGTCAGATTCTGTCCATTTTAAAAGAGCACGGGATGGGGAATGGGGAAGGGGGAAGGCAGAATGCGGAGTTGAAAAGGAGCAAGGCGGAATGGACGGAGAGTGGAAATTTTAGATTATCAGAGACCCAATATGAGAAGATTCACAAAGCCGTCCTGAGCGGTTTTTTGTCCAATATCGCTCTGCGGAAGGAAAAAAATATTTTTCGTGCCGGCAAGGGCAAAGAGGTGATGATTTTTCCGGGTTCCGGTCTTTTCAACAAGGCCCGACCATGGGTTGTAGCGGCTGAGATGGTGGAAACCTCGCGCGTATTTGCGCGCACTGTTGCCAACATTGACAACAGCTGGCTGGAGGCGCTGGGTGGGGATCTCTGCCGGCGGACCTATCTGGAGCCGCACTGGGAGAAAAACCGCGGCGAGGTGGTTGCCTTAGAGCAGATTTCTCTATTTGGTTTAATTATTGAGCCGGGTAGAAAGGTTTCTTACGGCAAGATAAATCCTGGCGAAGCGTCCCAGATTTTTCTCCAGAGTGCCCTGGTCAATGGAGATGTCAAAAAGCCCTTTGCATTCATGAAACATAACCAGGGCCTGATCGATGACATTATTGACATTGAAAACCGCTTCCGACGCAGGGATCTTCTGATTGACGAGCAAGGCATCTTTGAATTCTATCAGGAACGTCTGCCGGAAATATATGATATTCGGTCCCTTTCCCGGTTTTTAAAGCAAAAGAAGAACGATGTGTTTTTGCGAATGCAAAAGGACGCTTTGCTCGCGTATGACCCGGACGATGAACAACTGGATCAATTTCCGAACCGCCTTGATATCGAAAATCACAGCCTGGAGTGCTCGTATTGCTTTGACCCCGGAAAAGACGATGACGGGGTTACGGTTAAAGTACCCGCCGCGCTGGCGTCTTCGGTTGCACCGGAATCGATCGACTGGCTCGTCCCCGGGCTCTATCCGGAAAAAATTGAAGCCCTGATCAAAGGGCTGCCCAAAACATACCGTCGCAGGCTTGTGCCGGTAAAAAATACCGTCGATGCCATTATTCGTGAAATGCCCAAGACCCAAACATCTCTGATCTCAGCGCTCGGTGATTATATTTATCGTCGTTTTGGTCTCGATATACCGGCATCGGCCTGGTCGGAAGAATCCTTGCCGGACTATCTTAAGATGCGTGTCGCCATTACGGCACCTGACGGCCAAGAGTTGCGGACCGGCCGGGATGCAAATATTTTGCGGGACGCTCCCGCCGGCCATGAAAAATCTGATGAATTCAAAGCCGCGTGCGCTAAATGGGAGAAAACCGGCATTACGCACTGGGATTTTGGTGATTTACCGGAATTTGTCAGTGATTCCGGCAAAAAGTCAGGCCACTGGATAGCATACCCTGCTTTAGAGAATTCCGGCTCTGGGAGGCATGTCAGCCTTCGCCTTTATCGCCAACAGGATAAAGCGCTGACGGTTCATTGCCAGGGGGTGGCCGCGCTCTATGCGATTCAGTTTGCAAAAGATATAAAATTTTTAAAACGACAACTGACACTTCCGGCGGATAAGGCTTTTATGGCCGATTATTTTGGCGGCGCCCAAAGTTTGGTTAAACAAATTGTTGATCGCGTCATTCAGGATTTATTCAAAAAAAATATAAGGTCGCAAAAGGCCTTTTATTCCCATGGCGAATCCGCGGCACCCAAAATACTATCCACCGGTCAGGAACTGCTTGACGGTCTTCTGCCGGTCCTGACCGCCTACCACGAGGCCAGGAGCCAGATTCATAAACTGCAGCTGAGCAGCCGCAAAAAAAGCCGGGTTGTATCCTTTTCCCAGGAGTTAGCCGCCGAGCTTGGGCGCCTGGTACCGGAGACATTTATTACAATTTACGATAAACAGCGTTTGGGTCATTTAGTAAGATACATTCAGGCTGCAGCCATTCGGGCCCGACGTGCTGCCGTCGACTTTGAAAAGGATCAGTCCAAATCCAAAGGGGTTATCAAATTCACCGAGGGGTTGAATCAGCTGTTAAGTGAGCTTTCCCACCGGGCTTCAGATGAAAAGCGACAGGCCGTCGAAGAATATTTCTGGATGATTGAGGAATACAAAGTATCCGTTTTTGCCCAGGAGCTAAAAACCGCCATCCCGATTTCCACCAAACGGTTGGAGCAGAAGCTGCAGGAAATCAACAGAATGGTCTAACGATGGTGGCTTGTTCGCCGGCCGCAGTTCATTGCTTCTGGCCGATTGATACTCGATACTGGATGCTCGATACTCGATGAACCCCGGCTTAATAGGGAGAATTTATGGCTCTGACATAAGCAAGATGGATAACGCATATAGCCGATAGAGTTGATCAGTTTCAGTTATTCAGCCAGTCAACCAATCAACCATTTTGCAACGATTGAACTATGACCGAGAAATCTAAAAACCCGGAAGTATCGGTAATTATACCGACCTATAACCGCGCCTGGGTGCTCAGGGAGGCGATCGACTCCGTTCTGGCTCAGGATTTTAAGGATTTTGAACTGATCGTGGTGGATGACGGTTCGACCGATAACACCAGACAGATCCTTGATCCTTATGATCAGGGCCTGATTGTTTTACGGCAGTCCAACAAGGGGGTCAGCGCTGCCCGCAATCGGGGGGTTGCCGCAGCTCGCGGCCGGCTGGTGGCATTTTTGGATTCGGATGACCTCTGGTTGCCCCGCAAACTCTCAAGTCAGGTGGACTTTTTTAATTCCAATCCCGCAGCCCTGATCAATCAGACCGAAGAAATCTGGATGCGTAACGGTGTCCGCGTCAATCCTAAAAACCGGCACCATAAATTTTCAGGCATGATCTTTGAACAGTCCCTGGCATTGTGTCTGGTCAGCCCCTCAGCGGTCATGATGAAGCGGTCTCTGTTTGATGAGGTCGGACTGTTTGATGAGAACCTGCCGGCCTGCGAAGATTACGATCTGTGGCTTAGAATCAGCTGGCGCTATCCGGTTCACCTTATAGAAACCCCTTTGATTATCAAGCGCGGTGGACATGATGATCAGCTGTCCAAAGCCCCCGGCCTTGATAAATTCAGAATCCAGGCCCTTATAAAAGTTATTGAAAACGGACAACTGGAGCAGGATTCATACCGGGCCGCCCTGCGGACATTGCAGGAAAAGTGCACCATTTTTGCCGGGGGATGCCGCAAACGGGGTAAAGACACTGAGGCGAAATATTATGAGGAACTGGCAAAGCGCATGGGGCAGGGCGTTAGAATGTTCTGAATTTCCGACCACTACGCTATGCGCCATGCGCTCTGCTCCTTGCGCTATAGTATCCAGTATCGAGCATCCAGCACCCAGTATCCAACATCGAGTATCGAGTATCGAGTATCCAGTATCAAGCATCCCGTCGCCAGCGGGGCCCTTTCATTTGATTGGATTTCTCAGTACGGCCAGTTATCTGTTGCAATTCGATTTTCATTTTGATAGGGATTGAAGGTCTGAGACTTATTCAGATTTTAATTAAAAAATAATTTCTAGATACTGAAGAAAAGTAGTGAGAAACAGGAACGGCAAATTTAATTTTCACTAATCAGCAGTTTTATCTTAAATTGCTAATCACCTAAACAAAGGAGGTTTCTAATGAAAAAGCTATTTGTTATTACATTCGCACTTGTTTTTGGAGTTGCCCTGTTGGTCGGCATCGGACCATTTGAAACCAAGGCCGAAGCCAAAACCACCTTCGTCACCATCGGCACGGGCGGGATCACCGGTGTGTATTATCCCACCGGCGGTGCCATTGCCAAGATGGTTAACAAAAAACGCAAAGAATATGGCATCCGCGCAACCGTTGAGTCCACCGGCGGGTCCGTTTTCAACATCAATGCCATTATGTCCGGCGATCTGGAATTCGGTGTGGCCCAATCCGACCGTCAGTACCAGGCGGTCCAGGGTATCGCCGACTGGAAAGACAAGGGTCCTCAGAAGGACCTGCGCGCCGTATTCTCCATTCATCCTGAAACCGTTGATTTGATTGCCGCGGTTGATGCCAACATCAACAGTCTGGCGGATCTCAAGGGCAAAAGGGTCAATATCGGAAACATCGGGTCCGGTTACCGCAAAAATGCCATCGATGCCCTGACTGCCAACGGTCTGGATTTCAACAAGGATTTTCATGCCGAAAGCCTGAAAGCCGCCGAAGCGCCCGGACTGATCCAGGACGGCCGCATCGATGCCGCGTTCTACACCGTCGGGCATCCCAGCGGCTATTACAAGGAAGCCACTTCGGGCGTGCGTAAGGTCAAGTTCATTCCCATCGAAAACGTTGACGGTCTGCTTGCAAAATATCCCTATTATGCCAAAGCCGTCACCCGGGTAGTAGAGCTGTATCCCGGCGCCCAAAATGATGCCGATGTTCCCACATTCGGTGTCAAGGCCACATTTGTGACATCGGCCAAGGTTCCGGATAATGTGGTTTACGCCATCGTCAAGGAAGTCTTTGATAACTTTGAGGATTTTAAAAAATTGCATCCGGCCTATGCCGGCCTGACCAAACAGAGCATGCTGGAAGGTCTGTCCGCGCCCCTCCATCCCGGAGCGCTGAAATACTACAAGGAAGTCGGCTTGAAATAGGATAAAAGTCGGGTTCTTTAAATTGCAGGCGGTGGATTTGGGGCGCTGACCTCGGATTCGCCGCCTATAAATAGTAACCGTTCAGGGATTCAAGCTTCAGCGCCGCCGCTGGCTTGAAAAGCAGCCAGATAAATCAAAAAAAAACAAATGAACATCGAACGTCCGACATCGAATAATGTATTCTGTCAATTTAAAATAAAGGACAGGCAAAGTGGAACCAGCCTTCGAAATTCGACTTGACTGGACTCATAGATAGATGCGGTTCGTTTGTTCTAAATTTAGATAAAGCGTAGCGCCATCATTATTGGATGTTCGATGTTGGGCGTTCGATGTTCGACGTTCGATCTTTTCAGTGTTCTGAACAGACGGAGTTTCATACAAGAGGTTCAGGGTTCACGTCAAATCTGAACCTGTGAACGGTCAAAGTAATTGTCTTTTCCCTGATGGATTTGTCTCTCTTTTTTGGTCTGCGCGCGCTTTCCTCGATTAGAATGTTAGCCTGAACGTTCTTGTGACGTTGATGTGTCGTTTTCAATATCCTCATTCAATACTGATAAGCTAGGTGATCGTCATGATTAAAAATGAAATCCAAGAGCAGGATGAGGGCCTGGAACTCGCGAAACGTATGGCTGAAGAAGAAGAGGGCATCGGCCGACGCCCGGAGGGGTTTTCTAAATATGTCATCCCCTTTGTGTGTGTTGTCTGGAGTATTTTTCAGTTATCCATCGCCAGCTGGCTTATCCTGGATTCTACGTTTATCCGGGCCATCCACCTGGGTTTTGCCCTGCTGGTGGTTTTCCTCAACTATCCCTTATTTAAGAAAACACGCTTCGGCCTCAAATACTTTTCCGCCACCGACAAAATCCCTGTTCTCGATTTTGTCGTCGGGGTCATTGCCGCTTTTTCAGCCCTTTACATCGCTATTGATTATGTCGGCATGACCTCACGCTACGGGGATCCCATTTTAAGAGACATTGTCATCGGAATAGCCCTGGTCGTACTTTTGCTGGAGGCCGCTCGGCGCGTGATTGGGCCCGCCCTGCCGGTCATTGCGATTTTTTTCATCGTGTATGCCTTTTTCGGTCCCTATATGCCGGAACTCATCGCCTTCAAGGGGGTTTCGCTGAATCGCTTCATGGGGCAGATGACCATGTCCACCGAGGGCATTTACGGCATCCCCCTGGACGTATCGGCCACCATCGTTTTTTTGTTTGTGCTTTTCGGCGCCATGCTGGACAAAGCCGGCGCCGGTAAGTATTTCATTCAACTGGCCCTGTCCCTGCTGGGTGGTTTTAAGGGCGGACCGGCCAAGGCGGCCGTTATGGGCAGCGGTCTGACCGGCCTGGTGTCCGGCTCCAGTATCGCCAACATCGTCACCACCGGCACATTTACGATTCCGCTGATGAAAAAAGTCGGCTATCCGGCCACAAAGGCCGCCGCGATCGAGGTGGCCGCCAGCACAGACGGGCAGTTGGCTCCGCCGATCATGGGCGCGGCCGCCTTTATCATTGCCGAATATGTCAATGTCCCTTACGTGGAGGTCATCAAGGCGGCTGCCGTGCCGGCCTTTGCGTCCTATGCGGCCCTCTTCTATATTACCCATATCGAAGCCTCCAAGCTGGGCTTGCGGGGCATGCCGCGATCGGAGCTGCCGCTGTTTTTCAAGACCCTTATTTCCGGCGCCCATTATCTTCTGCCCCTGGGACTGCTCCTCTACGAGCTGATTGTGGTGCGGCATTCGCCGGAGCTGGCAGCCTTTAATGCCATCTGGGTGATGGCGATCGTCATGCTTTTGCAAAGACCGGTTCAGGCCTATCTGAACAAGCAGCCGCTTGGCCCTGCTTTTAAGCAGAGCATCGTCGATATTGTTGAGGCCCTGGTCAACGGCGGCCGCAACATGGTTTCGGTTGCCCTGGCCACGGCGGCGGCCGGCATTATTGTGGGGGTTGTGGCCATGGGCCTCGGTCAGCTGATTACCGCCATTATCGATACCCTTTCCATGGGCAATATTTATCTGATGCTGGTTATTACGGCCATTGCCAGCCTGATCATCGGCATGGGGCTTCCCACAACGGCCACTTACATCGTTATGGCATCCCTGACGGCACCGGTCATTGTCGAAATCGGCGGTTACAATGATTTTATCGTCCCACTCATGTCGGCGCATCTGTTCTGCTTTTATTTCGGCATCCTGGCCGACGATACACCGCCGGTGGGGCTGGCCGCCTATGCTGCCGCGGCGATTGCCAAGTCACCGCCGATCCCCACGGGTCTGCAGGGCTTCATGTATGATATCCGGACGGCCATTTTGCCGTTCATGTTCATATTCAACTCCGATTTGATTCTGCACAATATCAACAGCTGGCCCCAGGGGATCCTGATTTTTATCATGGCCTGTATGGGAAATTTTGCCTTCGCCTCAGCCACCCAGGGATGGTATTTCACCAAAGTTAAAATCTGGGAGATCCCGATATTTTTGATGGCCACCCTGGTGTTGATGCGTCCGGATCTGATCGCTTCATGGGTCGGATTACCGCATGATCAGCGTTACTGGACCTATCTCATCGGTCTGGGGATTATGGGATTGCTGTATCTCATGCAAAAGCCCCGGATCGGCAAGGCAGAGCCGCTCCCGGCAGCAGGTTGATGAGGCCATGATTTATTAGCCTTTATTAGACATAGATATGGGCAGCGGAAAAAATATTCACCGCAGAGCTACGCGGAGACCGCAGAGGCAAACAGCCTTCATATTGATTTTTTTCTCAGCGCTCTCAGAGGCCTCTGCGGTGAAACAACCCTCTGAACAAGGAGCTTATGTTGTTAGTAAAAACGGCTCGTTGGTCGGCGCCATTTGCTTTTAGCGGTTTGAGCTTTTTTAAAAATGACGTTTGACCGGCGGCGACTTTAAGGAAACCATTATGGATGAAATTAAAAAGATCATGGTTGCCGTAGGTTTTTCAGAGTATGCGGAAGGTATTTTTAATTACGCTGATATGCTGGCGGAAAAACTGGGAGCAGAACTGATCGTTGCCAATATTATCAACTCCCGTGATGTCGAAGCAGTGACGGCAATCACGAACATGGGCTATGATCTGGATCCCGAGAGGTATATCAAAGAGCTTAAGGCGGAACGGCGCAATGCGTTTGAGGAGATTGCCAAGAATGCTATCCTCTCCAGGGATTCTATCAAACTGATCCTGAAGGTCGGCAATCCCTTAGATGAATTGTTGAAGATCATCATAAAAGAAAATGTAGACCTTGTCGTTATGGGCGTCAAAGGCCGCACGGATCTGGAGCACATCCTCATCGGATCGGTCGCTGAAAAATTGTTTCGCCGATCCCCCGTGACAGTCGTGTCTTATCGTGACGAGAAAAATAGGCAACGGTTAAGAAAGCATATTCACATGACCTGACCTTTGCTGGATAAGGTTGGTGGAGGGGGCAAACATGTACAGAATTAAATTATCAAATGTATTGATAATGGTTACTTGCATCTTGCTCATCGGCACATCGGCAAACGCCGGTGACCGGTTCACGGATAACGGCGACGATACGATTACAGATCATCAACTGGGACTGATGTGGGCCAAAACAGACAACCAGGGTGATATCAATTGGAAACAGGCCGACCAATGGGTCAAGTATACCTTCGGCGATACCCTTACAAAAAGGTATGCTAACTGGCGGCTTCCGACCCTGGCGGAGCTTCAAAGCCTCTATGTGCAAGACAAGGCTTATAAGGGCTATGAGACGGACTGCGGTCAGCGCGTCCAGATCGTACCGGAAATAAAATTGAGTTGCGGGTGGGTGTGGACCTCAGAAACTTCAGCAATTCAGGCCCGCATATTCAATTTTAACCGCGGGTATCATTATACGGACCGGATGGTGCATAAGAAGGCTTACCGGGCTCTGCCGGTGAGGGACCTTCAATAGCCTAAATCGGAATGCGGAAGTCGGAATGCGGAAAAAGGCGAAAGCCGGAATAGTGAATTTGGAATCCGAAATCCAAATATCCCCCTACATTTTTCCACATTCCGCCTTCCGACTTCCACATTAAAATGATTCCGTTCTTTGGGAATCATTTTTGTGTGACCCTCAATACTTCCTCGATCGTGGTGATACCGTTTAAAACCTTTTGAATGCCGTCCTGGCGCAGACTTATCATTTTTTCCCGGCGGGCTTCCATTTGGATCTGGTTGGAATCAAAGGTTTCGAGAATCAGATTTTTTAATTTCTCCGTCAGGACCATAAATTCAAAAATGCCCAAACGGCCGCTGTAACCGGTGCCGATGCATTTTTCACACCCGGCGGCTTTATAGATATGGTGCTCTTTGAAGTGGTTCGGTGCAACACCGATGCTTTGCAGGTATATTGTGCTGGGTTTGTAAGCCTTTTTACAGTTATCGCAAAGGACGCGCACCAGTCGCTGTGCCGCTACGGCCATTACCGAGGAAGAGATTAAAAAGGGTTCAACCCCCATATCCACCAGACGGGTGATTGCACTGGCCGAATCATTGGTGTGCAGGGTGGAAAAGACCAGATGGCCCGTCAAGGCGGACTGGACAGCTATTTCCGCAGTTTCCTTGTCTCGAATCTCACCAATCAGAATCACATCCGGGTCCTGGCGAACGATGGAACGCAGACCCCGGGCGAAGGTCAGATCAATTTTGGGATTTACCTGGATCTGGCTGATGCCTTTTATCTGGTATTCAACGGGGTCTTCGATGGTGATAATATTGATGTTCGGCTTGTTGATGGACTGTAAAACGGCATACAAGGTGGTGGTTTTGCCGCTGCCGGTCGGTCCGGTAACCAGGATGATACCGTTGGGGGAAGCCACCAGTTTTTTAATCAGTTTGAGGCGTCCCGGGCTCAGGCCGATATCCGTAAGTTCCAGCAAAGAGCCTGATTTATTCAACAGCCTGAGAACAACCCGCTCTCCAAAGGCGGTCGGAATCGTCGATACCCGCAGATCGGTGTTTTGATCACCCACCTTGACCTCGAACCGTCCGTCCTGGGGCAACCGTTTTTCCGCAATGTTCATCTTCGCCATGACCTTGATCCTGGAAATCAAAGCCGGCTGAATCCACTTAGGCGGACTCAGTAAATCGTAAAGAATTCCATCAACCCGGTAGCGTACGGTAAAACTGTGCTGGTAAGGTTCGATATGTATGTCGCTGGCACGGGCTTTTAGGGATTGGGATATTATGTGATTGACCAGTTTAATGATCGGGGCTTCGCTGGTGTCATCGAGGAGATCGGCCGTTTCCTCGATCTCACTGATAATGGCGCTGCCGTTTTCCTGCATATCCTGAACCAATTGCTCGGCAGAATCCCGGCGCAGATCATATTGCAGATTGGTGGCGGAAAGAATCGACTCGCGGTTTGCCAGCACCAGTTTGAAATCGGTTAATTCCATGAGCCGCACCAGGTCATCAAGGGCGTGGAAATTAAGCGGGTCGTTAATGGCGATGACATGGCCGGGGGCGGCAACCTGCCTGTCGGAATCTGTGGTATTGGGCGGCACCAATCCGCAATTTGCGGCCGTTACCGGATGGCGATACTCCAGCGGCACCATAAAATATTTTTTCAAAAATTGAATCGGAATTTTTTTGGTGAACTCGGATTCAATATTGTCTAAAGGCAGGGTGGGCCAGAAGGGCAGGTCGTACTGATGGCTCAGGGCTTCAAGCAGCTGGGTTTCGGAAATAGTGTTCTGCTGAACCAGGATTTCGCCGATGCTCCCGCCTTTTTCATCTTTGAGGCGGTAGGCCTCGGCCAATTCTTCTTCATTCAAGCCGTAATCGGCAACGAGTATTTGAGATAGTTGCTGGGCCATGATGGGTGCTTAAATCTTATTTTTACTTTTTTAAGAAATTATAGATTAACCATACCTACTCTGAGACTTTTGGTTCATCTTCCATCGTCTTTGCCGGCTGTCTCTGGTTGATTTTAAAACTGCCGCCTCTAACCGAATCCATCTGCCCTTTCTTTTCCTGCAAAACACTTTCAGCTTCGCCGGGGTTTTTAATTACCCTGGGGGTCAGGAAAATATAGAGGTTCGTTTTCTCTCTGCTTTCAGACGTGTCTTTAAACAGCCATCCCAGGATGGGGATGTCCCCCAGCACCGGGACCTTGGTTTCGCTGGTTGTCGTGACATCATCGATCAGCCCGCCGATGACGATGGTCTGATTATCTCTGACAATCACCGTCGTGTCCACTGTCCGTTTCAGGGTGACGGGTTGGGTGGTTGACGTGAGCAGAGTGGCCGTCTGATCGATGGCGGTGACCTCCAGATTAATTTGCATGCGCACCAGACGGCCTTCGGTGACGTGGGGTGTGATCTTCAAGATTTTACCGACGTCCCGGTATTCAAAGGATTCAAAGGTCCCGCCGGATACATCGGTGGTGGATCGCGTCTGGTAGGGCCTGTTTTCGCCCACTGTTATTCTGGCTTCTTCGTTGTCGGTGGTCAATACCTGGGGCGTTGAAAGAATACGAAAATCATCATCGGTTTTAACGGCATTCACAATGGCTGAAATATTGTTTACGGCGACACCGGCGATGGTAATGGGCTCGGTAAGCAAGCCCAGGGTGAGACCGCCTTGCAGCAATTCATCCGGACCAACCGATAAACCCTTCCTGAATCCCCCGCCGACCACCGCTTCCTTGCCGTCGATCTTGGTGCTGCCGAAGACCGACCAGTCGACGCCGATATCGAGGCTTTTTTCCATGTCGACTTCCATAATCAGGGCTTCGATGTAGACCATGGAACGGGGGATATCGAGTTTTTTAATGACCTCTTCCAAAACCAGATAATCATCCTTGTCGGCCATGATAATCAGACTGTTGGTGGCCTTGTCGGCGGAGATTCTAACCT
>JBATKU010000188.1:0-20883 GCA_049669725.1 Desulfobacterales bacterium | reverse complement strand
TAAATTTGGTTGAAAGTGAGGTGCGAGAGATCAGTACCGCTGCGCTCACCCGGGAATGGCGCAAAAAGGTCGGCAACATCCCCGATGCGGAATCCATTACCTTTCGCAGTGAAATTCACGGTGCCGGAAATCCGGTCGAAATTCATTTGTCCCTGGATGACAATGAGCAACTGATCGCTGCGGCCGAGGATTTAAAACAGGAGTTGCAGCGCTATCCCGGTGTCTTTGACATCAGTGACAGCTTTTTACCGGGTAAAAAAGAGATGCAATTGAAACTCAAGCCTGCCGCCCGCAGTTTGGGGCTGACGCTGGATGATCTCGCCCGACAGGTGCGGCACGCCTTTTACGGCGCCGAAGCATTAAGGCTGCAACGCGGCAGGGATGAACTGAAAGTCATGGTGCGCTATCCGGAAAAAGACCGCCTATCCATCGGGAATGTCGAACACATGCGCATCCGCACGCCTTCCGGGGATGAGGTGCCCTTTGGCCAGGTGGCCCAGGTAAAGGTTGAGCAGGGCTATGCCACCATCGAGCGGGCCCAGCGTCTGCGGGTCATCAAAATCACAGCCGATGTGGAGACATCGGTTATTAACGCCAATGAGGTCCGTATCGCCCTAACAGACAGCTTTCTGCCCAGGCTCAAAAATCTTTATCCCGGTTTGCGGTACACCATTGAGGGCGAAGGCAAAGAGCAGGAGGAATCCCTCGGTGATGTCAAGGCCGGCCTTGCGATTGCCCTTTTCGGCATCTATGCCCTGCTGGCCATCCCCTTCAAGTCCTTCAGTCAGCCTATTATCGTCATGGCCGCGATTCCGTTCGGTATTGTCGGGGCGGTGATCGGCCATCTGATCATGGGATTTGACATCAGCCTCTTGAGCCTTTTCGGGATAGTCGGCCTATCCGGGGTGGTAGTCAACGATTCTCTGGTTCTGGTTTATACCGCCAACAGTATGCGCGACCAGGGTAAAACCGCCCGCGATGCAGTAACCGAAGCCGGCCGTCTGCGCTTTCGGCCTATTCTGCTTACTTCCCTGACCACCTTTGCCGGTCTTTCCCCCATGCTGCTTGAGCGCAGCCTGCAGGCCCAGTTCCTGATCCCCATGGCCATCAGTCTTGGTTTTGGCGTACTTTTCGGCACGTTTGTGACCTTATTGCTGATCCCCTGCGGATACTTGATTCTTGATGATATTCAAAGAGTCATGACAGGCATGCGCACCAGATTTGCTTCCGATGAGGCAAAATAAATAATGATGCGGATTGGGGAATGATGGATGACAATCCGAGTTGGTTTAGTAGTTATTGCAAGATCATCCTTTTTAAGCAACAAACCCCAAGCACCAAATTTCAAATAAAATACAAATTCAAATATCCAATTACCGAATGTTTGGATTTTTAAATTTAGGTCATTGTGATTTGTTTGATATTTGTTATTTGGAATTTTGTCCGTTGGACACCGTGTTATATAACCCCCTATCTGCTGGAACAATTTATAGACTGCCCATTCTTTGAAGAAATCACGCTGGTTTAATCCGGGTTTCCTTGGCGGCTATCTGCGGATCGATGCGTCCGGTGACCAGGGGCGAGAGGGTATACAGGAACATATAAAGAAAGGCCATGTGGCCGAAGTAAGGCGTGAACACAGATAAGGACAGCAGCAGCGTGAGGCGGGCAAACCAGGGGTGCCGGCTCATAAAACGGCCCAGGTGCAAATACCGGACGGGATAAAAGTTCATTAGAAGTGCTGTAAAAATCATGATTCCGCAGCTGAAAAGCCCCCAGAACTGAGCCCACTGAGAGCCCCCATTGACCGCTTGGGCAAAAATAATCAGGGGGGCCATGGACAGCATGGCGGCGGCAGGCGTCGGCATGCCTTTAAAAAACCCCGGTACAGGGTGCTTGTCCAACGTAAAATATACCAGCCGCACGATTCCGAGGGCAGCATACCCCCAGGCGATCCAACCGATGGGCATTTGCCGGATGACCGGACTGGAAAAGTCTGTCAGCGTGATGTAAAAGATCCAGGCCGGCGCAATGCAAAAACTGACCGCATCGGAAATATCATCCAGAACCCCCCCTAGACTGATATTGTGAGAACTCGTTTTTTCCGTCGGCAGCGTTTCCGTCAGGCCCAGTTTGCGCGCCAGGGCCCCATCGAGCTTGTCAAACACGGCCGCACCGGCCAGAAAAAGATAAGCTTCCCGAATACGACCCTGATAGGCGAAAAATACCGCCAGCAATCCCATCATGGCGTTCATAACCGTCAGGGCGTTAGGAAAGAATGCCAGAATACGGCGCCGCAGCCGTTCGTTTCCCAGACAGAGTTCATCCAGGCATAAGGTACCGTATTTGCGGCAGTACATGGCAATGGAACCCAGGTTGATCACCAGAAATATAATCTCAATGAAAAACAGACCCCGCAGCGGCAGATTTCCGAACCAGGAAATTGATGAATATATACGGGTCGCCGGGCCTTCGGGGACATAAAAGGCATAGGCATAAAGCAGCGCCCCCACAGGGGCGGCGACGATGGTTCTCAGCCGGGCGAATTCACTGTATTCGGGGTCCTGCTCTAAATGGACGGCAAAACCCCGCATGAAATGGGCAAAGTTATCGCGGACCAGTACCGTCACGGTTAACAGCAGCACCAGAATGGCGTGCAGCAACTCCGCCCGGTTGGGGTCTGGTGTAATAATATGGATGCGCCACATGGTACCCACGGCCACCAGCGGAAATATGATGGAATAAACAACCTTATCCATTATACGGTCGGCCAGCTTCGCCATAACGGGATGGGGATCAAAACGGGCGGCAAACCATCCGTCAACCAGATCGAAGGTCATCGAGATAAACAGGAAAACCACCCCCAGGGTGTATAAAACCGGGCTGCGGGTCCACATAACGGCGATGGCACACAGCATTCCGCCAAACACCAGTGGCGGTCGTCCATACACCAGCAGGGTTGTCAGTCCTTTGGGTATATACTGTTTTCCGGGCATCATTATAAATTTGAGTCAGGAGGTCATTAAATCTCAGATAATAGCGGTTATGAAGAATCAATAATAATGAAATTCCCGGCCGGTGTCAAGGAAAGGACCCTTTCAACCGGAGCCTTTGCGTTCTGCGTGACTTTTTGATAAGGCCTATAACTTAAATCATGTCTAAATCAATTTACAAAAAAGTCGGGATTGCCTCTCTTATCATGATGGCCTCGGTCCTTTTAAGCCGGGTGATCGGTCTCCTCAGAGAAATGGTCATCGCCTATATCGGCGGCGCCGGAGCGGCCGTCGATGCCTATCAGGTGGCTTTTGTCATCCCCGAAATTTTAAACCATATCGTTGCCAGCGGTTTTATGTCGGTCACCTTTATCCCTATTTTTTCGAGATACCTGGCTTTGGACCGGGAAGATGAGGGCTGGAAGGTATTTTCGATCGTTTTAAACTGTTTCGGGTGTTTTCTGGTGGTTTTAATTCTGATCTCCATGGCCTGCGCGCCTCAATTGATAGATCTGATAGCACCGGGGCTTGAAAATGAAAATACGATTACCACTGCGGTGAAGATGACCCGAATTATCTTACCGGCTCAATTTTTCTTTTTCGCGGGCGGACTTTTAATGGCGGTCCAGTTTTCCAAAGAACGGTTTTTTATCCCGGCCCTGGCGCCGTTAGTGTATAATGCAGGAATTATTGCAGGTGGCCTGATATTAGGACCCTGGCTTGGCATGGAGGGGTTTGCATGGGGCGTCCTGATTGGCGCACTCGCCGGAAATCTATTTGTCCAGTTTTTTGGCGCACGCAAAGCCGGGCTTAAATATTTACTAATTTTTGACCTGCGACATCCGGATCTGAAAAAATATGTCCTCCTGACGCTGCCCTTGATGATCGGTTTGACCATGACCTTTTCCACCGAGTTTTTCTTCCGGTTGTTTGGCTCCTATTTAGCCGAGGGCAGCATTGCTGTACTGAATTTCGGGTTGCGGATCATGCTTATCCTGGTGGGAGTGTTTGGCCAGGCGGTGGGCACCGCATCATTTCCCTTTATGGCCAAATTGGTAGCCGAAAAGAAAATGGATGAAATGAACCGGTTGCTGAACAGCACCCTTCGATATCTGGCACTGGTCATCCCGTTTTCGGTTTTAATCATGGTTCTGCGGTCCGAAGTGGTCCGGTTGATTTTTCAACACGGCAGATTTGACGCTGAGGCGACGGCTTTGACGGCCGATGTTTTGATTTATTTTATGGTCGGAGCCTTCGCCTTTGCAGCCTATACAGTTGTGATTCGTGGATATTTTGCTTCCCAGAACACCCTTTTCCCCGCAATTTTTGGATCGGTTGCAGTCTTGCTGAGTATCCCGCTCTATCTTATGGGGATGAATTTGTTGGACGTCAGAGGCGTGGCGCTGGCGGTGTCGCTGTCCGGCATTTTTCAAGTGAGCGTTTTATATGCGCTGTGGAATAAGCGCAGTCATAACCCCGAAAGCCGCGGTGTATATATTTTTTATGTAAAAATTATGTGTTTGGCCGCGGTGATGGGAATATTGCTGGAATGGTTTAAATCAGCAACTCTGTCCTGGCTGGATTCGACGACGCTCTCCGGAAGCTCGATGGTGTGTATTTTAACCAGCATCGTATTTGGCTGCATTTTACTGCTGGCCGCCTATGGTATGAAAATTCAGGAGATTACCGGTCTGGTAGATCGCGCGACCGCTAAATTGAAATTTTCTAAAAAATAAATTACCTAAAAGTGTTTTCAAGTCCTCAGATTAGGTTCAAGGGCAAGGCGTCCAGCGAATTTAAAGCGGAGCGTACACGTTAGTACGTGAGCATTTCAATTTGTTGGACAACGCGGCCATTGAGCCTAAGATGGGGACTTGAAAATACTTTTACCATCTAATCAGCGCACTGCCCCATGTCAGCCCGCCACCGAAGACCGGCATACAGATCAGCTGGGCGTCTTGAATGCTTCCGTCGCGCACGGCTTCATCCAGCGATATGGCGCAGGATGCCGAGGATATATTGCCGTAATTTGGCAGGGTTAAATAGAACTTTTCAAAGGGTATTTTCAGCGATTTGGCGATATGTTGAAACATGCGGATGTTGGCCTGGTGCGGTATGAACCATTGGATATCTTCAATGTCCACGTGGTTATATTCGGCTGCCTCCTTGATGCCGTCCATAAATCCCCGGACGGCAGTTCTGAAACTGAGATTGGCTTCAATCATGTTCAGGTAGTGTAACCCCTGATCCACACTTTCATGGGAAATCGGTGTGGTTTTCGAACCACCACCCGGCAATAGAAGATCCTGGCCATTGGCGCCGTCGGTATGCAGGTGGGTTGACAGCAGTTCATGTCCCTCGGTACCAAGTGTTAACAGGGCGGCACCGGCACCGTCCCCCCACAGAATGCAGGTGCTGCGATCCTTCCAGTTAAGGGTGCGGGACATGACTTCCGAGGCGACCACCAAAACATTTTTAAAGGTTTTGTTCTTTAGATATTGCTCGGCAACATTTAAAGCGAAAATAAACCCAGAACAGGCGGCAGTAACATCAAAGGTCACCGCCCGGGGCGCATCCAGTTTGGCCTGCAGCCAGTTGGCAGCCGAAGGACAGCAGGTGTCCGGGGTGATGGTGGCCACGATGATCAAATCTATCTCTTGCGCACTCATTCCGGCCATCTCCAAGGCTTTAAGACCGGCCTCGTAGCCCAGATCAGAGGTGGTTACACCTTCACCGGCAATTCTTCTTTCGCTGACACCGGTGCGCTGGATAATCCAGCCATGGGTCGTATCCAGACCACTTTTCTCCAGGTCATAGTTGGTCAAAACCGTTGGCGGCAAGTATGAACCGGTGCCCAGAATTCTAATAGTCTCCATTTTTTCTCCGATTTTTCCAAAAAAAAAGCGGCAGGAACCTGCCGCTGCTTACACCATATGGATTGGAATTGTCAACCGATCGGAGATGGTTTACACAGATGGCCTTCTTCCATGGCCACACGGCCACATCCATCGCACACAAATTTCATAGCCGCCAGCTTATCCGTACACATATGTTTGGTATCCGTATCCGGTGAACCGCAAAAGCTGCATTTTTTGTTATCGCCGCAAGGACTGCACAAATGCCCGGGCTCGTTCGCTACTGCACCGCAAGATTTACATGTATAGGCCATGATGAACCTCCTTTTAATTTGATAAAGATTTCAGGGTTCAGCGTTCAGGGTTGGCTTGTATAAATTTTATCATACTGATCTACGATCTGAGGCCTTGACCAATCCCTGAGTCCTGAACCGCCAGAAGATATTTAAATCGATTGAACGAATCTTCGATGATAGCAGAATATGGGTATTGCGAAGACAATAGTCAAGAACGGCAGCCTAAACCACAGGGTAACGCAAAATTCAATATGTTCTGTGAATTATCTGTTAGAAATGTGGCCCTGGCAAAAACCAACTTCAGGGTTGTTTTTGATCTTTTGTCTTGGTTTTTCCTTCGGGAAAGATGGGCTGTATGATGGTAATCGGAAGTTTCAGGGTGCGTTCCAGGATGCCCAGGACTCCGGCGCCGACGGCCATTGGCGGCAGGGGCGTTACATCGGGGTCTTTTAAATCACCTTTGGCCTTAAATGGAATGGATATCAGCTTGCCGCCGAGAACATGACCGACCAGAGGAATAATATCCACTAGGCGATCTATGGTTTTAAAAGGGGCGACTAAAACGGTAAGATCCATTTTTTTCTCGGCAAAATCAATGTTACCGTCACAGGCGATTCCCATTGATGCACCATCGATGGCACACTCTTTCATGATGAGTTTGCCGCCATTGATTTCAGCATTGGCCGTCATACTGCGGTAGGCGAAACCCTCACCGGTCAGATCCGGGACTTCGCCCCGGTAAATTTCAGTTACATTTAAAATTGACAGAATTTTGGCCAGAATACCGAGCCGGTATATTCGACCTTCCTTGGCAGAAAAGGCGATGTTTCCGGTGAGGGATTGTACGACTGCTTCCGGTTTACTTTTTGACAGGAGTTCGCCGCTGAGATTGAATGTACCCGTTGCCATCTCTTTTTGCCCGGTGATGCAGGGGGCGGCAAGGGCCAGGTTTTGATCAACCGCTGTGGGTATCAGATATATCTCCAGGGTCTGTTCATCAACATTGAAAAGACCGCGAAAATTTATACTGCATACGGACGCTTGCTGAATGGCGATAGTTAACTTTTCCGGATTAAAGGAGATTTCGGCTTGCAAAGGCTGTACGGAATAGGAATCGTAATTGAACTTATCTGTGAGGACTTTAAGGGTTCCCAGCACATGTCCATCCCTGGCAGGTCGGTCCGGGCTGGCTTGTCTTTTCTTGATATAATCTAAAAAGCTTTTTATCGGTGTCCAGTCAATTGTGTCGGCTGATATTGTTGAACCCAGCCGGATATCTTTTTCTTTTAATTCAATTTCGCCGTTGAAGGTCAGCTGGCTGTTTCCCCAGGTCAGGTTCGTTTTGTCGAATTTGATCTTTTTGCGAGGCTCATCCGTGATCAATTCGGTGGTCAGTTCAAATGTCCCTTTATTAACGGTTACCGGACCTCCGAAAGCATCCGAGTTGACAACCAGGTCTTGCATGTCGCCGTCAACCTGATACTGCCATTTATCTGGTTGATGAAACGGGCCGCTTAGAACGAGATCATGCAGGCCCAGATTTCCTGAATTTACCTTAAAGTCTTCCAAAGCAGGTTTAAATCTTTCTATAGATGAAAGCCAGGGATAGATTTCTCCTGCAAACAGGTTGACTGATTTAGACTGCAGGACAAAGGCGGATAGTTTGTTCAGTTCAAAACTGGCCGACAGTTGTGAGATGGTCGATTTTCCCAGCGACGCATCGATGTCGGTTAAGGCAAACACTGCCGGGTTCCAGGAAAATTGCCCTCTGTCAATACTTAGCGGCTGCGGCAGTTGCTTTGAACTGACCTTAAGATTGTTCAGGGTACCGCGGCTTATAAAGTGCCAGTCCTGCGGGTTGAAGAACGGACCTTTGATAGACAATTCTTCCACGGCGGCGTTTCCATACAGTGAGCCAATATACACCAAATTTTGTTGGTACCTCTCAAAGGACAGCAGCCACGCATAAAGCTCTTCCAGGTTCAATGTTGCCGATTGGGTCTTAAAATCGAGGGTTGGTGTCCCTGACCAGTTGATGGCGCAAGAAAACTGATTCAGGGTGGAGTTGCCGATATGGGCATTAAATTTATCAACGTCAATGCGGTAATCGTCATAGATAAAGTGGCCGCCTTCCAGAAGAATAGGATAGGGAATCCGGTCGTAGCGGGCGCTTAATTCAGCTTTTGAGACTTTCACGGTGGCGCCCAGGTTTTTTAAGTCATCACCCAGGATCAATGTCCCGCGGGCAGAACCTTTGACATCTTTAATTTTGGCAAGTTCATTGATAAAATCCGCGTCATCAACGATGCGGCTTAAAACAGGTGGTAGCTGTGCAAGATCGGCATTGACATCGATCTTAAGTTTGAAAGGCGCGATTTCTTCATTCAGGCCCAGTTTCAGGGTGCCGTTCTGTCCGCGAGTTTTTCCCATTCTTGCCTGAAGATTATCGCCGTTTAAAATTCCTTCGGAAATTAGGGCATCGCCGTTGACATCTTCCAGGTCGAGCTCAGCTCCCGGAATGAATATTTTGCCCCGGGTCATTCTTCCTTTTATAATAATGTTTTCCAGCCGCCCTAACTCAGCCATCGAATGGCCCTGGGTCTGGACACTCATCCGGGGAACATGTCCCCCCCGGATGATATTAAAAATATTACTTATGGTTTCAGATTCACCCGCCAGTGCGAGGGTTATCTGTCTCACCGAATCCGCATTGATTTCGGCGCCGTTGATGGCAAGCCGGATCTCCTTCTGATCCTCGTCGTAGGAAAACATGCCTGTCGCAGTCAGTTGCGGATCATCCAATCCCAGTTCCGTGAGTTTGACCTTGATTGCCCGGTCGCCGATGCCAATTCTTCCTTTGAAACGGCCGCCTTTGAAAGCCAGTTTTTGTTTATCATGACCCAATTCGAGAAAAGGAATGGCCCCATCAAAATCTGCCGTCAGGCTGCCGGCACCCTGGGACTCGAAATCAATCCTCAGATTGGCTCTGGTATCAATGACCTGCAGCTTGGAATTCGGCTTAAGGTAAGCCAGCAGGGTCTGGGGGCGGAACCGGGAAAGCAGAATTATGCCCCGGCCTCTGAAATCAGCTGGATTCAAGAAACCATTGATATCAATTTGATCCCATAGATTGGATTTACACTTGATGGAAAAGTCGAATTTATCCGGGCGGGAATGATATTCAGCCTGCAGTTCGCTGAGCTCGAATTTACGCCCGAACGGATCGACCAGTTTGACTTGGCCATCTTTTATGTTAAGTTTTAAGTTCGGCAGGTTGAATTCGGGCAGACCCTTTACGGCGTTGGCAACCTCTTTGACGATCGAGTCAACCGAGACGATATCCCCGGGCAGCGGTTCCGTGCGGCTGATCTGAGGCAGTTTCATGAAGTAGTCTGCGTTTTCAAGTCTGACGCTGGACACCTGAAGTTGACCCCTGAACAAAGGCCAGATTTTTGGATAAAATCTCATGCGGTGAATTTTAATGGTAAAGCTGTCGGGAATTCGAACTTCTGCTTGATGTAATGAGACATGGGGACGTGGAAAATAGGACAGTACCATTTTCTGAAATTTGATTTCACCGTCGATATCCCGCGACATTCTGTCTTTGATCTGGTTGCTCACCATTTCCAGATTGATCAGTCGGGGAGACAGAACCATGGCCAGGACGATCAGCATGGTAAACACCCCAAGAATTCTGACCAGCCAGATGGTGATTTTTTTGCTTTTGCTCATAGCGGCTCTTGCATCTCCCATTTCTTGACGCCCCGCGCGAGGGTAATTAGTCTTTCAACTATGAATATCAGTTTACAGCGGAGGTAGCAACATGTCCGATAACAATATAGCCAAGGAAAAATTTGAGGAAGGCATGGTGGATTTTGTCAGCCACAATTACGGCCGCAGCGTCGACCTTTTATCCCAGGCCCTTGAATTAAACCCTGATTACGGAGCAGTTTATTACAGTCGAGCCAATTTACACAATAAGATGGGGCATCCGGATCTGGCCACTGAAGACATCCGGATGGTGACCCATTTTTCAGAGGTCAATATCGAATCCTTTGCCAATGAAAACAATGTCTGGCGGTCCCAGTATCTGCGGCTTGAATCCATGTATGACGATGATCTCACAATGGAAAGGTAAAAATATGCCCTAAAGATTGACGTTCGCAACCTCAAATGATTCCTGATATATTACCTTGGTAGACTGGCGACATCGGCTTGATAGGCCCGTCTGCCAAAAATACTACTAGGGTGGGCTAGTTTTTCCAAGTGCCAAAAAGTCTGCGTCATCAGAATCCGACATCATGCTGTCAAAATACATGTCAATTATCGCTCGATAATCAGCATACTTGCTTGACAGAAGGTCCTTAAAGCCAGAGTAGCCGGAAGCAGTCAATAATTCATCAATTTCGTGGGCTCTCTTGCCCAGCTGGCGGCAGTATTTATCCGTAACGGTCTGAGGGGCCGTCCCTCTTTTTTTTGCTACGCGATTGGTTGCCTGGGTACGGCTGTACCCGTTGACTTCCATTTCATAAACAACTTCAAGAATTTGCGCTAATGATTTGGGCAACCCCTGGATGTTGACTGACGGTATCGATAAAACGGCAGGCGCCTGTTCCTTTGGTCCTGTCTCACCGAACAGGAGCTTTTTGAGGACCGAATTGGGTGTATCAACAAAGGGCTCGGCATGGCGTTGCAAATACTGCCAGACGGCCGCATCAATTTCGATGTTATATTGTTTCATTCAAGGGTCCTCCTTTCACCCTAGCTTCAGGCTATTATACGAAAGTAATGCTAGTAATTCAAGGGAATTTTCCGCAAACAGCTATTCCCGGGCAAATTTACCCGTCGTTGTTAATGACCCATAGTACGATTAGCAACGTTTCTATGGTCCATATGAGCAGCCGCCGGTGCCGTGAGTCTGAAAGACTATAATCATCCCGACAATCGCAGGAATGCGAATTGCGACGCTATCAATTTTAATTTTCAATGGGAGAAGGATGCCAGACTTTCGAGCTATCCCGGGTGGGCCGGGCCGGTGGTATCCTGGCTAGGAGATGGGCGTTTATCGATAGGAATGCTAACGGGTATTAAGGCGTAATTTTTATGGTGGACTCCGCAAAAGCCTGGGTGGCACTTCGGCCCTCCGGGATAGAAACAAAAAGAGTGTGTTTGCCGATGGTGATGACATCGTTGCCGGATAAGGTGGCTTTAGTGATCTGTTCATTATTTAGAAGGGTGCCGTTGGTACTGTTGAAATCCTCAATGAAATAACTGCCATTCTGACGGGTGATGGCGGCATGTTTTTTGGAAACGCCCAGGTTGTTGATTTGAATATCACTGTTATTATTGCGTCCAATGGTGATAGTTTCTTTATCGGTTTCCAGAGTTTTAAGCTCAGTGTTTTTCAGCATTATGACTATTTTCAGCATGGGTCCCTCCGATTGGTTGTAATATGAACAAGTTGCAGCCTTTTGATATCCGGCCGTCCGTCTATGATTATTATTATCGGCTGTTGATCGGATATCTTTACGTCTTTTTTCACCTGCTCATGTATTCCTGGATGGTGAAGACACACTTGAAACCTGCTTGGCCATAAAAAAAGGCAAAAAATGAGGTAAAAGAGATCGGCTAATTTTGATGTAATCTTTGATTTTGATGTAACTTCTGATAATTTGGTAAGCTGGTCAGGACAAGTTTTCCTGGCACTCCTGGATTTCCTTGATAACCTGGGAGGCGGATTGATACCGTTTGGAAACTCCTTTGGCGAGCATTCGGTCGATAATCATAGCGCAGCAGGGAGGGGTTTTCGGCGCTAATTCCTCGAGCGGTTCGTATTCTGCATTAGATACGGCATACAGAAGTGCTGACATGCTGTCACCGGTAAACGGTCGTTTGCCTGTCAGCATTTCATAGAAAACAATCCCGAGGGAAAAGAGATCTGATCGGCCGTCCACCCTCTTTCCGGCAACCTGTTCGGGGGACATGTAGTTGGGAGTACCAAATATGACACCGGTATGGGTTTTAGAGGAAGAAATGACCCGCGCAATGCCGAAATCGGCGACCCTGACCTGGTCATTTTTCATGAGCATGATATTGGCCGGCTTGATATCGCGGTGCACCACCTGACGGTCGTGCGCATAACCCAGGGCTCCAGCCACCGAAGAGACGATATTGAAAACCCGTTTAAGCGACAGCAGCTGACCTTTCTGGCAACAATGGGTCAAATCCTGGCCGTTGAGCAATTCCATTGCAATATAGGCCATGTCGTGATCTTCACCCACATCGTAGATGGTTACGATGTTTGGATGGGAAAGTTTCCCGGCGGCTTCGGCTTCACGGAAAAAACGTGCTTTGACATCGGCTAATTCATCAGCGGCGATTTCCGCATAATTGAGGGTCTTAATAGCAACCTGGCGCTGGATGCTTGGATCTCTTCCAAGGTAGACCGTACCCATGGCTCCTTGTCCCAGCTCTTTTAAAATTTCATAGCGGCCAAGGGTCGGTCGGGTGGTACCATTTTGCATTAGGAAAGCGGTTTCCTTTTTAGGTGAGCCGGCCGACATTACCAGGGTATTTTCCAGAGAGACCAGCTTTTTTATTCGTTCTTTGACATCCTTATATTTTCCGCCTTGCAGAATCTGGCGGTAGACGGCCAACGCCTTGTTGAACATCCGCTTGCGCTCGAAGTCCAAGCCCAGGTTGTATAGCAGTTTTTGAACTGCTTTATCCTCAATCGGGCACTTGATAAATTTTTCAAAGGCCATGTCCAGCATGCCTTGTCCCTGCAGTGCCAGCCCCAGACTTTTGTTCAATTGAGCATTTTCATCCTGTTTTTCAGCCATGCGCCGATTGCCGCTGGTGAGTATTAAGCCCACGATCGAAAGGATAACCGGTGCCAGAATTTTCAACCAGATGCCGCTGGCAACAAACAAAACGGCGCCGGCACCGAGCCAGGTGATTAAAAATATGCCCATGATCAGAATCCCAATGCGGGGGGTGACCCTGGGAATCACAAACAACAGAAAGAATCCAAAATATAGTAAGGCCAGGATCTCCAGGCCAAAGACCCAGGCAGGGCGTGAGATAAACTTACCGTTAATGATATTTTCTACCACATTTGCTTCTATTTCAACTTCAGAAGCACTTGAATTTAAAGGAGTTTTATATCTTGGGGATATTCCTTCGGCCGTCATCCCGATCAGAACGACTTTTCTCTTAAACGTTTCCGGCAATATTTTTCCATTCATAACGTCCAGAAATGATACCTGACGAATGTTGGTGCTCTGGCCGCTGAAATCGATTAACATGCTGTGATTTTTTTCGGTCGGTATGGACAACCGTTTTAAATCGAGCCCGGTACTGCCGGTCTTTATGTCTTTTAAATTCACACCGGAATGTTTCCTGGCGACTTGCAACGCAAAGGAAAGAAAATCCCTTGACTGATAATTGATCAGCAACGGCATTTTGCGGACCACCCCGTCACTCTCGGCAAATACGTTGGTATGCCCCAGAGCTCCGGCCTTTTTGGACAGTTCTTCATAGGGCTGGATGAGGCCTCCGACGGTTATGTTCCGCGCTTTCAGAATACCCCGATAGAGTGAATCGGCATGGTTCAAACCCGGTTGATCATTCGAATAGGATGCGGGATCAATGGAATTCAAGCCCAACCAGACGGAAAGTGGTGGTGGTTTGGTGCTTGGGGAGTCTTCCAGGGTGAATCTCAACGGTAACACGACCCGGCGTGCGGCCCGGACCGCAGAAATTAACTGCTGATCATGATCTATCCTTTTTAAAGCTTCCGTCAGATGGTCGGATATTTCATTTAATGATTTCCGTTCGGCTTTCGAAGGTTTTTGAGGCAGGCTCTGCTTAATAAACCGAATTTCTTCCATACCGGGGTTTATTTCTCTTGAAGGGTATAAAAGCGACAGTCCCATGGTGTGAGTCCCGTCAGCGGTCAGCCTCCGGATCACGCTTGCAATGTAGGAGCGGGGCCAGGGCCAGCTGCCGATGGATTGAACGCTTTTATTATCGATGGCCAAAACGACGACCTGGGTGGCGGCTTCTCGCTGGCGTAAGCGTAACAAATAATCATAAACTTTATATTCCAGTGGCTGCAAAGGGTCTATTTCAAAAAGGATTTTTCCAGAAATGACCAGTACGAATAGGATAATTAGGCTCAGTGTGGAGATATGAAGTTTTTTTAGCATGACTGCGTATCGTGTACCTTGAAATAAAAAAAACCGAACCACCTTAACTGTAAAGACGACCCGGTCTGAATCCCCGGTAGCTCGGTTGTAGTTTGGAGGATGCCTTCACCGGCAGCGGTGACAATATCATCCTTTTGAATTGCCCCTATTGCGTGACGAAGGGATATCGTCGGTGTACTTGAAAAGTATAAAAAAAAACGGCGCTGGTGTCAATACCAACCCCGTTTTAAGCCAGTCGGATTTATATTATAACACACTGAAATATTACATTATTATTCCGATTCCAGGCCTATTGTTTTAAATTTGAATTCCCTGCAGCCTGCTGCAGGGAATTCAAAACTCCAGACTCCAGGATTGCCTGCCGTCACTGACAACCACATCCTCCTGGCGGATCTGGCTGATCTGATAACCATCCATCGATTCTCCCTCTCGAACAATACGACCATTGATCACGGCTATACGCCTGGCGGCATCACTGGACCAGGCCAGTGCCTGAAGTTTTATTTTGGAATCATTAAGTTTGGCATAGGTTTTTGCTGGACTGGGTTTTTGAGCTTTGGCCGCAGGTTGACTGGGCGCTGTTCGTTTTCCGGCGATAGATTTTTTTGAAGGCGTCAACCCTTGCCGGGAGGATTGCTTCGGGGATGGTTTATTGCTGATAGTGCCGCTTGGCAGCTGTTTGCTCGAGATGGTTGGCATTGGTTTGGGGGGCTGCTGTCCGACATCAACCCTGGATCCCAAAGAATGCGTATTTGTTCTTATTTTTTTGGTTTTTTGTCCGGGCGCAACCGTTTTTATTTGTTGCCTGTCCGGCCGTGTTGGCTCTGGTTTCTTTATCGCCTGTTTAACTGCGGTCGGAGATATTTTGGCCTTGAAAATTTTGGATTTCTCCTCCGGTGCTTTGGTTTTTTTCTGCTTCGTTGCCGGGGCTCCGGTCGGAAATATTTTCGAGGTCACAAATCGTCTTTGTTGAAAAACAATGACCGCTATAACAGCGATTACCAGCAGAACCAGGCTCACAGTTATATACCTGCGCTGCAGCCACCGTTTCCTGGCATTTGAATTGACGGCCTGCTTCGCGTCAACTGAGTCCGGCAGGGCGGGAAACGATTGAGGCGCTGGCGCTTGCCCTTCTATTCTTTTTAAAGCTTTGAGGATGGAGCTCAATGGAATAATCCTTCAGACCGGCTATTGGCTCAGGTACGGCATCTCAAATGTATTTTTTTCTCGGTAGAGAATAATTTTGGTCAATGGTCCTACAAAACCATCCACCGGAATGCCGTATTTGGCCTGCACCTCTTCGATGGCACTGCGTGTCCAGGTATCGTATTCGTCGTTTAATTCGAGATTGCCATAGCCCAGTTCCCGTAACAGCATTTTGAGGGTGATGATTGAATCTTGGCTGGATCGCAATGGTATGGTGCCCCAGATTGAAAGAAAATTTTTCCAGGGCAGATAGGTGATGCCGGACCAGGAGTAATTGATTTCGTTGATGTCTGTTTCTACCATCCGGTTTTCCGTTGAAATGCTCAGATAAAGTTTATCGCCGTCAATTTTACTCAGCGTCAGGTAGCCGGGCATATCGCTGCCCGGTGGATAACACTCCAGAATTGCAGGCAGATTCAAGCTTTTTAGCAGTTTAATGTTTGTTTCCATGCGATGGATGAAAATACCGCTGGGTTTGGCTGTTAATCGGAAAAAGGCCTGATCATCATCGAGGCTGTTGAGGTACGGTTTGAATTCAATGGGTGTCCGCCATAATTCCATCGCTTGTTTCAAAGCAGTCCGGCGTGAAGATTTAATCTCCATGCGCTCCAAATAATCCATCAGATTCAGTGTCTCCGACTGATCCGTCCCCGGGATATCCTCTTGCGGTTCTTTAGCAAGCGAGGGGTTTTGAGCCGGTGCGACAACGTCATTGTGTTCTTTATCAACTGCCGTAGCAATGCTCCCATCATCATCAGCTATCGGGGAGGTCTCCCGGTCATCTGGGTCAGGGGCAGCGGAGGATTCAATCTGTGGGTGTTGTGTCTCGTTGAATAATGATTGGATTCCCCGAATTGTCGGGTGGCGGAAAATTGCAGCCATTAATACCAGGGCCAGAGCTGCAAAAATGGTGATCGCCTTATGGCCGAAAATTAAGGCATACTTTTTTTGGGCCCCTCTACTTTTTAATTCCTTGATAGATGCTCTAGCAATGCTGCCTGTTATTTTATGCTGGCTCAGGCCGAAAGCTGTCAGTAACGACCGGTCGCATGCGATGTTAATGACCCGAGGAATTCCGCCCGAATATTTATAAATCTGGCTAAAAGCGGATCGATCAAATTTAATACCTGCTTTGCGGGCGGCAATATTGATACGGAATTTAATGTATTCTACGGTTTCTTTGAAATTAAGGGGCGTGAGATGATATCGCAGTGTTATTCGCTGACCGAGTTGTCGGAGTTCGTGGGAGTCCAGGATATCGCTTAGTTCGGGTTGCCCTACCAGAATAATCTGCAGCAGTTTTTCCTTGCTGGTTTCCAGGTTCGACAGCAGCCGCAACTGCTCCAGGATATTTCTGCTCAGATTCTGGGCTTCGTCAATAAGAAGAATGACCTTTTTGCGTTCGGCTTTTTGACGCATAAGAAAGGAGTTCAATTTATCAATCAGATCTTTGGTGCTATCGGTATCATATTTTATGCCCAGTTCATCGTTGATGGTTTTAATCAGCTGTTTGGGACCCAGTCTGGGGTTGAAAATATAGGCGGCGATGGTGGTTTCATCCAGGTTTTCAAGAAACGCCCGGCATAAAGTGGTTTTACCCGTTCCGACCTCGCCGGTAATTTCCACAAAGCCGTCTCCCTGAGCCAGGGCGTAATTGAGGTGAGCCAGCGCTTCTTCGTGACTTTTGCTCAGAAACAGATAGGCCGGATTTGGTACCAGTTTGAATGGTTTTTCGCTGAAACTGAAAAAATTTTCATACATAAAAGCCTATCCTTGAGACAATCCTATTGGGGCCGGATCCCGGGCCTATTTTAGTATGACAGGGTATCTGAATGCCGTTTCCAGCCTGAAAAAGGCGGCAGTCACATCGGCCACTATAAGCATCACGCTCAGTAAGGGGTGTAAGATATTAAAAAAATTGATCTTATCTGTCAAGCTGGAATGCGTTAAACTCGGTCATGGCCGTTTGCGGCATCTTTTGCATGATATCTTGTAAAATACGGTGTCGTTCATTTTTCTTTTTTTGGGCCAACTGTCTACACGCTTCATAAAATGGAGCCAGGTTTCCATCTTTTTGGGCCAATATCTTATTGAATGCCGGCACAAAATCGTGATAGGCAACTACGCTGCTGATTTTGGCATTGTTTAGAGGCCGGTTCATCCAATCGTCATAGGCTGTTAGACCGATTTGGGTTGTTTTCAATTGGTTAAATTCATTCCGCAGATCATCTAATATAGACGCCTTTTCTATCCTTTTCTGGGTTGGCTCGAAATCTGTTTGATATAGCGATTCGAGTTTTTGGCGATATTTTAAAACCAATCGGACAAATTTCTGCTGATGGCGGTAATTGCTTAAATATTCATTGTAGATTGCTGCGTTGCCAGAGGATTCTTGCCAGCGGCGCAGGCCTTCCTGTTCCACAAAAGTGGCAAAACTCTCATTAAAGGTTGTGTCATCGGGCGTATAAAGAACCTGGTGGGCCAGTTCATGAAATAGCAGAGCCGCTGAACTTGCTTTGGATCGACGAATAAAGGTGCTCAGTACCGGATCATCAAACCATCCTAGGGTCGAGTAGGCCGTCACCCCGCCCACATGGACATCATAGCCCTGGACTTGCAATGACTCAGCGTATTGATGCGCATCTGCTTCAGCGAAGTAGCCCCGGTATGCAGCGCAGCCTACAAAGAGATAACACCATGTCTTGGGTACCATGGAAAACTCAGGTGTCGCCATCACATTCCATGCGACGTAAGGTTTTTTAAGGTCGACATAGGTAAGGTAATTGTTAGCCACCGGCAGTTGAAGTTCGTCTTCGGCAAACGCTCTGACATTCATTATGAAAGTCAGCCGCTGGCGTAAAATTTCCGATGAATTTGGATCAGCCGTGATTATAGAAATCGGCTGCCGGCTTTGAAGGATGCGGTGTTGGCCGCTAATCGCCTGGTTGTAATATTTGACTGTCTGACAGCCGGGAAACGCAACCGAGAAAAACAACCCCCAGAATACGGCCAGAATTTTTTTAGGTTGAACGAACATTCCAGTATTCCATTTTCAAGGCCAACCTGATAGATGGGAATTATTCTAACATTTGCCGGCCGCAACGAGATAAGATTTTTGTTAAATCATATCAGACTGTAGCAGAATTTTTCGAATATGTCGCGGCTGAATTTACCGTCCTGGACGTCATCTTTGAGAAATTTTAAGGTTTGCAGCGGTTTTCGAGCGCGGCGATAGGGCCGATCTTCGTTGGTCAGGGCTTCGTAGCAATCGATGATCCCCAGCAACTGGCCGACATATGATATATTCCGGGTACCCTTGGGGTAGCCGCTGCCGTCCAGTTTTTCATGGTGTTCCAAAGCGCCCAGCGCAATTTCTTCACCAAGTTTATTTTTTTCCCGAATGATTGCGCTGCCGATGGTCGGATGGGTTTTCATTATCTTAAATTCGTGGCCGGTCAATTTACGCTGCGCTTTTAATATTGAGGCGGGGATCTCGGTTTTTCCGACGTCATGCAGCAGCGCGGTTAAGCCTATCCGCCGGGTTTTTTGCATTTTAAAATCTGAGTGAAAACAAAATCCAAGAGTTAAGGCCATCACATTTACGGAATGGATTACGGTGGTGTAGTCCTTAAAGGAAATCGATGCAATTGATTTTAAAATTTCGGGATGTTTGGAATATCCGGTAACCAGGGAATCAACAGTTTCGGGTAACGCCTTGAGGGTCCCGCTGCGAGGTTCGTCAAGGGTTTCTTCAACCAGGTCACAGAGGGATGCTTTGACATTCACCGCATTTCCGGTCGCAATGCTTTGCTTGATTTGTTTGTTAAACCCCTTCTGAAGCTCTTTAATGGCAACTATCCTGTCTTCCTCATGGATATAGAGCCGAGGGTGACGTTGCTGGCTGATTCGCATTTCCGTAAGACTGGTTCCCGGCGGTTTATACAGGCCGTAGGAATTGGTGCCTGTTTGATAGAAAAGGGGTACCTCTTTATAATAATTGATCTGCGAATTCCTGACTAGAATATAGTTATGCTGGTCCACAGTTAATCTATCGGCATATTGTGAAAAAAAGTTTATTCTCCTAAAGTTTTTTGCTTTCCGAACCCATGGAAGTGTATTCAATGGCGCACATAACGGTTTTGCCTGTCAGGGTTGTCAGCTTTAGCCGGTTATCAGGTTGTATCCATCGGCTGGCCTTCATTTTACCGTCGATATCGAAGGTATCCGGATTTCCATACTTTTCCACCAGCATTTCCTTTACAGACTTCAGCCAGAGGACATCAGTCACATCATCATCAAAATGGGCCAACACCACTCGATACAATTTCCCGTTGGTCGAGCGCTGGTCAAAATAGAAAGCAACTGCAAAATCCCGCCCCATAATCTTGATTTTTTGTTTCATTTTGCAGGTCGGACTTGTATCGGGTTCCCAGGAATTCAATTCGTAAATTTTATTTACCTCGGCATGGGACATTCCCCATTTGGCCTTTCCCCAGCCTGTTATTTCGGATTTGGCCAAACCCAGAGAGGGAAGCACCACTAAAAAACAAATTAGCAACAAATATTTATTTGGACGCATCTTTGTTTCCTTTGAACCTTTCTGAAAAATTTTATCATTCGACCCGCAAAAAGACAATCGAAAATCAGCTTAATTTGTCTATTGCATGTCCGGCCTGAACTAGTGTATGTACAAAACACTTCCTTTCAAATGATAGAACACCGCTTATATTTCCGCCTTGGCGGATCAATTTTTATAGTCGATCTTCCCAGCTAGGCCTTATGCTAGATACCGTAAAAGAAATGGCTTACAATCACTTTCAAGGCTCCAGGGGCAGCCATAACTGGGATCATACCCTCAGGGTTTGCCGTTTATGTGAACGCATCGGATCCGCTGCTGGTGTAGATTTGGATGTGCTGCTGGTGGCCGCCTACCTGCATGATATCGGCCGCAGCTGCCAGGATGATTCCAACGGGGCTGTTTGCCATGCTGAAAAAGGCGCCCGCATGGCAGCGCCCATCGTTGATAAGCTGGCCCTTTCCGAGGACCAGAAGAAAAATATTTTGCATTGCATTCGATCTCACCGGTTTCGCGGTGACCGGCAACCCCGAACGCCCGAAGCCAAAGTTTTATTCGATGCCGATAAACTTGACGCCATCGGGGCGGTGGGAGTGGCCCGCGCTTTTCTTTTTGCCGGAGAATTGGGTGCCCGGCTTCATAACGGCGAGACCCGGATAGAGGATGCCCGGCCCTACTCAATTGACGACACCGGTTACAGAGAATTTAAAGTAAAGCTTTGTAGGATCAAAGATCGCATGCAAACCA
>JBATKU010000187.1:0-35965 GCA_049669725.1 Desulfobacterales bacterium | reverse complement strand
CGAACCCTGAACTCTGAACCTATAATAATGAAAATCATCCAATACTGTCAGCATGTTCTGGGTATCGGCCATCTTTTCCGCAGCCTGGAGATCGCCCGGGCGTTGTCCGCTCACGAGGTGATTCTGGTCACCGGCGGTCCCCCTGTTGAGACCGACCTGCCGGAGCATGTCCGCGAATTTCGACTCCCCGACCTTCAGATGGATCAAGAATTTAAAGGACTGTTCAGCACCGCAAAAGATCTTACCATCGAGCAGGTCAAGGAAGAGCGGCAAAAACAGCTGTTGGCCCTTTTTGAGAGGGAAAAACCGGACCTTTTTCTGGTTGAGCTTTATCCTTTCGGCCGCAAGGCCTTTCGATTTGAACTCGAACCGGTTTTAAAGGCTTTGCGGGAGAAGAGATTGGGGCCCTGCCGCGTCATCAGCAGCGTGCGGGATATCCTGGTTGAAAAGGACGATCATGGCAAGCACGAAGCCCGGGTCGTCAAGACCCTCAACCGCTATTTTGACGGGGTGCTGGTTCATGGAGATCCCGACCTGGTCGAAATTCGCGAAACTTTCGCACCTTTCGATGAAATTGAAATTCCGGTGGAATACACCGGGTATATCGCACCCAGGCCGCTGCCGGATACCGGCAGCAGGATGCGTCAAAACCTGGGTGTCACAGACCGTGAAAAATTAATCCTCGCCAGTGCGGGCGGCGGCAACGTCGGTGCACCGCTGCTGTCGTCCGTGATTCAGGCCTTTTCTCACCTGCCAAATAAAAACTGCCGCCTGCAGGTTTTTTCCGGGCCATTTCTGAGCCCCAATGAATTCGACCGCTTGAAGGAATTGGCCGGGGAAAAGGTGCAGGTAGACAGATTCACGGCCGACTTCGGGTCCTGGCTGGCGGCGGCTGATTTGTCCGTCAGCATGGGAGGCTACAACACGACCATGAATCTTCTGGCAGCCCGGGTGCCGGCGCTGTTGTGGCCGTTTTCCCAGAATCGTGAACAACGTCTGCGGGCGCAGCGCCTGGCCGAACGCGGGTTAATGACGGTTTTACAGGATGCCGACCTTCAACCCGAGCGCCTGGCCGCGATGATGGATCATAAGTTGTCTCAATCGACCCGGCCGACGGCAACTATAAATCTGGATGGTGCCGCGACAACCGCCGCCTGTATCGAGGACTGGGTGACCAAACACGGGGTGGACATTGATGCAACCTAACGTCCCGGCCATATGGCACCGCCTCCCGCCGGACCTGGATTCGCGTATCGAGGAATGTATCCGTACCGGCTGCGAAAAAGCTGAAGACCGCGGTGTTGTTTACCTCTTTTTCCGTGCCGACGATGTGGCTGTCCCCGGGAAAAAATTTTCCCTGATGATGGATCTTTTTTCAACCCATGGCGTTCCACTGTCTCTGGCCGTTGTTCCCGCCTGGTTGACCCGCCAGCGCTGGCAGTACCTTAAAGGCTTTGAAAAAAAGAATCCATCCGGCTGGTGCTGGCATCAGCATGGCTGGCGGCATGCCAATCACGAAACCGGGGGTAAAAAGCAGGAGTTCGGCGGCGCGCGCGCGGTTTCAGAAATTAGGCATGACCTCGAGCGGGGTAAACATCGCCTTGAGCAGCTCATGGAAGACAGGTTTTATCCGGTGTTCACGCCCCCGTGGAATCGCTGCGGCAGCGGCACCCTTCAACTGTTAAAAGAGCTGGGGTATGCAGCGGTGTCCCGCAGCCGCGGTAGCAAGCCGCGACCCATTCCGGGCTTGCCTGATTATTGCGTCAATGTTGACCTGCACACGCGCAAGGAAATGAACCCTGCTGCGGGTTGGGGCAATCTTTTGGCAGAGCTTCATCAGGCGCTCGCATCCAATTATTGCGGGATTATGATTCATCACCGGATGATGAACACCGCCGCCTTTGATTTTATTGAAATACTTTTAAAAACGCTGGTTAAAAGCCATAAATTGCAACTGGTTCATTTTAAGAATTTGGCAGAAAACAGAGTATCTTAAACCAATTATGAACATCATCTTTTACTGCCAGTACGTCTGGGGCATGGGCCATCTGGTTCGCAGCCTGGAGTTTGCGCGGGCGCTTTCAAGCCATGACGTGACGCTGATTGTCGGGGGACAGAAAGTTGAGGTGGACCTGCCGGATCATGTTCAGCTTGTCCGGCTGCCGGTGCTGTACATGGATGAAAAGTTTACCCGGTTGATTCCCGGCGACCCCGGCCAAAGCGTAGAAAACGTTCAGCAAAAACGCCAAGCAACGCTTTATTCGTTGTTTAAAAAGAATAAGCCGGATCTTTTTATTGTCGAGCTCTATCCTTTTGGCCGCTCCATTTTCGGCTTTGAGCTGGAGCCGCTGCTGGGAGATATCCGTGACGGTAAATTCGGTCACGTCAGGTCCGTCTGCAGTCTGCGGGATATTCTGGTGGAAAAAAAGGATCCGCCGGCTCACGAAAAAAGGGTTTTGCAAAAATTAAACCGCTACTTTGATGCCTTGCTGATCCACTCCGATGCCGGACTGCAGCGGCTGGATGAGACTTTTAGCCGGGCGGGAGACATCAAGATTCCACTGGTATACACGGGGTTTATCACCCAGCAGGCCGATCCGGCTGCCGGTCGAAGGTTGCGGCGGGAGCTGAAGATAGCTTCCGGGGAAAAACTTGTTGTGGCCAGTGCCGGCGGCGGGCGTTCCGGCTTCAATCTACTGAAATCTGTGCTCGATGCCTGTGAATTACTTGGCGACCAACCGTCCTTCCGGCTCGAAGTATTTTGCGGACCTTTTATGGACCCGCAAGAATATGAAAAGCTTGCGGCGCGTTCGGTACCCGGCCGGCACATCCGGCGCTACACGAAACGTTTTCTGGACTACCTGTCGGCCGCTGATTTATCGGTCAGCCTGGCCGGATACAACACCTGTATGAATTTGCTGGTTACCAAAGTACCCGCGCTGGTGTTCCCCTATGCGCGGCAGCAGGAGCAGCCCATGCGCGCTGATAAAATTAAAAAATATCTGCCGATGAAGGTATTGAAGGAGACGGATATGGAACCGGCCAGCTTAAGCCGGCACATAGCTCAAATGCTTCAACAAACCAGGCCCTCTGGCGCGGTACCGATAGATGTTGACGGGGCGGCCAATGCCGCCCGGTTCCTTGACCAACTGATCAGCTCATAGCTCATGGTAAAAAGGATTTCAATCCTTCGACTATCAGCTATGAGCTATGAGCTAATTATTGTTTCTGCTGTTTGCGGCAGCAGGCGCATATCATCCCTCCGACATCGCCGCCGGCAAACCGGCGCCGGTAATCGGAATAATGCTTGCCATGCCAGATATCCGACAATCTGTCTTTGGTGAGATCTCCCATAACGCTTTGCTGTTCCCAGTCGGCACAGCATTGCAGCATCCGGCCGTCGTAGAGAATGTAAATTTGCTCCATCAAACGACGGCACCAGGAAAATGCCTTTAATTTTTGGGCGCCAACTGCTGTGTCACGGATGTTGTGCTGATCGGCACGATTTTCTACGGGTTCGATGTAGAGTTTAATATTCCGATCCTGCCAGTATTGCTGTATGTGGAAAATTTCGTCATGGGTCTGGACGGAATCGACCATAACGATTTCAAGTTTCGGTCGTTTATAGCCGCCTTGCTTTTTGAGCGCCAAAAAACGATCGATATTCTTCAGTGTTTTTTCAAGGGGCAGGCCCATAATCTGGCGGTAGGTGTCGGCATTAAGGCTTTGAACGGATATTTTCAGTTTGCTAAGTCCTGAGTCGAGCAATCCTTTTGCCATACGCTCTGTCAGAAGACAACCGTGACTGGTGACCTTAACGTATTGGGGTTTTTTTATTCGGGCGGTGATGTAGGCAATCCGCTCGGGTAGTTCACGATCAAGCATGGGTTCGTTCATCAAATAAACCGAGTACCGCCGGATTCCCATCTCGAGACTCTGATCTACAATTGAGTGATACAGGTCCCGATCCATTCGGCGCCCTTTGGGAATATTTCGCCGGGTCTTTCCATTAGGGCAGAAGATGCAGCTGGCATTGCATCCTGTGATGGTCTGGATTTGCACATGATCGGGAGCGGAGGTGACCGGATTGGGATCGTGTTGCTTATTCAGGTTGTTTTTCATCATATTCTAAACCTATTTCAAAAAGTATCAGCTGTGTCAAGTCGAGCCTTTTCCTTTTGGCACGAAGGCTGGCTGTTCATGAGTTTGGTATTTCGAATTTGGGTCCTTGGAATTTTTTTGATGCTTGACACATAATCTGTGGTTTTATAAATTTGTTTTACATCCACCGATCAATAGATCTGATAACCAATAACATATAACCGATAACCAAAAATCTTCAATTGAGTCTTGACTCAATTGAAGATTTTTGCCGGGAGTTGATCATGGAAGTTGAAATGGCTAAAATCGTTGAGGACTACGTGGATGCTCACACAGACAACGTTTCCCTTCTGCTGGAAGAACTGATAGCGGAAACTGAAAAAATCACCGGCCGTTCTCGCTGGAGCATTGGAAAAGTCGAGGGCAAGCTGCTCCAGATGCTGCTTAAAATTTCAAACACCAAGCGTGTCGTCGAGGTAGGGACATTCACCGGATATTCGGCCCTGGTAATGGCTGAGGCGCTGCCGGCAGACGGTACTCTGACAACCTTTGAAAACAGCCCGGAGTTTGCCGGAATTGCGTTGCGATATTTTGAAAAGAGTCCCTATGGCCAGAAAATTCAGCTAAAATTGGGCCCCGCCCTTCAATCTCTCAAAGCGATACCCGATAACAGCGCAGACTTTGTTTTTATTGATGCGGATAAACCATCTTATGGACTTTACTTTGACGAAGCTTTGCGAATCCTGCGATCCGGTGGCATTATTTTGGTGGATAATGTGTTCTGGCGCTTTAAAATATTCAAAAAGAAAATTACCAATGAAAATGCCAGGGCCATAGCAGCCTTCAATGAAAAGGTAAGGCGGGAAAGCCGGGTGGAAAAGGTGATGCTGAGTGTACGTGACGGTGTCTATTTGATTCGAAAAATATAGACTAATTAGGAACCATTCTCATTTACAATTCATGGTGAATGTGCTAAAAGTTCTAAAGGATTCTAACGCATTGTTATTATTTAAAAAATTGGGAATATGTTTCAATTGGGATTTTTTTATATCGATATAATATTAAGTAGTTCCCGGCTTTAAATTTAAACCGGAAAATATTGAATTTATTGCAGGAATTTCTAAAATCCGGAAAAAAAGCCATTGCCAATTTTTCAGTAACACGCTACAGATGGGGCGGTAGTCTATCGTCATCCCCAATTATAACTTGAATCCCTTTTATTACTTTCACTATTAAGAGCTGCTAAACAGCCTCTTTTTTCACCGGTTTTCAGGTTTATTAACATAAGGATCTGATTATGCCCGCAAGAAAATTTCTATCGAAATCGGAAAAGGAAACCGGGCGTGTGCAGCGACAGGTCAAACTTCCTTTTTTAAAATCTGTGGAAATCTCCATCAAAAGCATTAAAGTCAGGTTTTTCAGATCCCTCATTACGACCATGAGCCTGGTGCTGGCCGTTTCATTTTTGAGTTTTGTGGGTGTCAGCAACGACATCGCCAACGGTATGCTGGCCAAGCAGGATCCCGAATTGCGGCGGCTGCTGGTTCGTTCGGGATATGATCTCGGGCCGGGTGATACCACGGTGGGCAGCAGTCCCAAGCAACGGTGGCTGGTAATTCTATCGCTTCTGGTCTGTGTCGTAGGGATTGTAAATGCCCAGCTGATGGCCGTGACCGAGCGTTTTCGGGAAATCGGTACCATGAAATGCCTGGGCGCCCTGGATCGATTCATTCTGCGCCTTTTTGTTCTCGAAGCCGGGATGCAGGGCCTGGCAGGAGCCGGCATGGGCGCCCTGATCGGTGCTGTTTTTTCTTTGCTCAGCGGTTGGCTGCGCTTTGGTTTTGAGTCGCTGACGTATATTTCATTGGGCAGTCTGGCGCTTTCTATCCTGATTGCCACCGGCGTCGGTTGTCTGCTGAGCCTGCTGGGGGTACTATATCCGGCCCTCATCGCGGCCAGAATGCAACCGGTGGAAGCGATGCGGGTGGAGCAGTAGTTTTAGATGACAGAGGACAGAAGACAGAGGACAGAGGTCAGAGAATAGAAGACAGAAGGTGGAAGTTGGAATGCGGAAGGTGGAAAGTAAAATAGATTGGATCCTTTAACTATCAGCTATGAACTATCGGCTATGAGCCGGCACTGAAAGTGCCTTGAGTGAAGCGATAAAGGAGATGCCATGGCAGAAGCCGGCAGTATCGTTCGAGTTTCGGGTGTTACCAAAGTATTTAAACTCGGCAAGATCGATGTTCAGGCTCTCAAGGGTGTAGATCTTGAGATAGCTAAAGGCGATTACATTTCCATCATGGGGCCATCCGGATCCGGCAAAAGTACGCTTTTTAACATGATCGGAGGATTGGATAAACCGACCTCCGGCAAAGTGTTCATCGATGAGGTCGACATCGCCCAGCTGGATGCTTACGAGTTGGCCTGGCTGCGTTGCCGCAAAATAGGCTATATTTTTCAGACCTTTAACATTATCCAGGTCATGACGGCCCTGGAAAATGTGACCCTGCCGATGATTTTTGCCGGCATGAACAACGACGCCGCCGTTGATAAAGGCATGGAACTCCTTGATCTGGTTGGTCTGGGAGATCGTTTCAGCCATAAGCCGTTTGAACTATCCGGTGGCCAGCAGCAGCGGGTTGCTGTTGCCAGAGCGCTGGCCAATGATCCGGCTATTATACTGGCCGATGAGCCCACCGGCAACCTTGACTTGACCACCGGAGAAGAGATCATTGCGCTGTTAAAACGGCTGAGTCAGGATCGAGGCGTAACGGTGATTTCGGCCACCCACGATTTTAAAATGCTCAATGTTTCAGATCGGGTGATTTGGATTCGGGATGGCCGTGTCGACAAAATCGAGGATCGTGAAGAACTATCAATTTCTATCGGTCAGATTGGATCGCGGGAATAGGGACGGGTTACGCGTTACGGGATACGGGTTGCGGGTTACGGGTTGCGGGTTGCGGGTTACGAGTTACGTGATGCTACGCGTTGCGGGTTACGGGGTGCAAGATGTGCATAGCCCTTGATTGGTTTTTGGTTTCGGCTTCCCTGCTCCCGATAATTTATCGCTTGTAACAGGCAGCTTTGCATTTGTAGACTTTTACTTGGTTTCTTAAATAGCTGATAAGCAAATGAAAGAACTGCAATCTTATAAAAGCATAAAAAACGCTGGATTATCCAAAAGCGTGCTCCAGCCTGAAGTTTCATCCAACAGACTGGCAACCCGTAACCCGCGATCCGAACCTCGCAACTCGCAACGCGCAACGTGCAATGCGAACCGCGCACCCCGCAATGCGCACCCCGTAACTGGTAACTCGCAACGTGCAGCCCGACTCCCGCAACGCGCAACGCGCAACTTGCTGTTTCTCTGCCTTGCCCTCATCACCACTCTTTTTATTTTAATAGTTCCTGGCCTTCTTTCAGCAGCGACAGAACAGGACCGGGAGGCCTTCAAGGAAACAATCCTCAAGCTTTCAGCTCTGGCCGACCGCAGTACGGGGACTGACGGCAACCAGGCCGCTGCAGCCTATATCAAAGAACGGTTTGAACAACTCGGTTTTGAAACCGTCGGGACCCAAGACTTTGCGGTTCCCGTCGTCCGGGATATAAAGAGCACCTTAAGCATACCGGCTCGCGATTTATCGATTCCCATCCGATCGCTGCTGGGCAATGCCGTTACGCCTCAAGCCATTCCGCCCGCCGGAATTCAAGCGCCTCTGGTTTACGTCGGTACTGGTGATTTGGATAATCTAAACGGCAAAGTTATCGAAGGGTCTATCATCCTGATGGAGCTTGATTCCGGCAAAAATTGGCTTGCTGTAGCCGACCTGGGTGCCAAGGCCCTGATTTACGTGGATCGAGGAAAATCGTCCCGGATTCTTTTCGAAGATAAGTTTGAACTTTCTCCCATTCAATTTCCACGTTTCTGGATATCGTTTGACCAGCTTCAGGATTTGTTCCCCGGCTTTGAAACCAAACCTGCCGGTCGGGTGGCTGAAGACGTCCGCCTGGCATCAAAAATAAGCTGGGAAAACGTTATCTCCCAAAATATTTACACGATTGTTCCGGGAACCGATCCCAAGCTCCAGGAGCAATCGGTGATGGTGGAAGCATTTTACGACAGCACCGTCTGGGTTGCCGGGCTGTCGCCCGGGGCGGATGAAGCCTGCAGCGTAGCCACACTCTTGTATTTGGCCGGGTATCTGAAAAAAAATCCTCCTCAGCGAACGGTCATCCTGGTTGCCACCAGCGGTCATGCCCAGACCCTGGCCGGAATGCGGGAGTTGATGTGGGGCCTTACGACGCGGTCAAAAATCCAGCGTGAAATGAAGCGCGACCTGAAGAACCTGATTAAAAAATCCCGCAACACAATTAAAGCATTGAAAAATGCAACCTTTGAGACAGCTGACCCTGGAGATTCGGCCGCTGAAGAACGTCAGACCCTGGTCAAGGAGGCCCTTGAAGAACGGATAAAAACGGTATCCGACGGTGTTTCCCGCCGTTTGATGCACTTGCGCATGCAGCAGGGCGCTGCTAAGAATAAAGAAGCCATCGACGAATTGGCCGCGGAGAGGATGTTGCTGCGGCGGCTGGTGTGGAAGCCGGCTTATACGGATTTGCTGCCTGACGAGCAGCGGATGCTTGTCCGCCTGGTGCCCGAGACGATTCAGGAGCAGAATGCCATCCTGGCCGACGCCAAAACTCAGCTGGAACTGCTGGACAGTGCCAGAACGTTTCGCGGGCAGGCCCAGATTTTCGATTTGACGGCTGCGGTATCCCTGCATCTTTCCAGTCACGGCGACGGGTTCGGCGCCTTCAATTATGGCTGGCAGTATCCATTTAGACCCAGGATTAATCGCACCTCGGCCTATGCATTGCTGGATGAGGTATTGCGAGACGGGGCTCTGGACGTTGAGAACTCCCTCGGCGTTCAGGGAATTTACAAGGACACCTTGCGACCCAGCCGGCGTCGTTCCTGGCAGAGTTATTTTCTGGACCGCCCTGCTTTAGGTGGCGAGGTTGTCGCCCTGGCAGGAATCCATGGAGTGACGTTTGTTACCACCCACGATGCCCGGCCCTCCTGGGGGACTCCCGGCGACACAGCTGGAGATGTCGATTTTGAATTCGCCCTCAAGCAAAGTGCCGTGGTGGCGGGATTGGTTCAACGTCTTGCCGGCGTTCCCCAAATCCATGAAAATATATTTCCCCGCAATGGGATCAGCGAAATCAACGGGCATGCCAAGTTTCTTCGCCACGGGGAGTTGTTTGCCGATAAGCCGGCGCCGGGCTCTGTGCTGCTTTGTTATCAGGGGCCGGCCCGGCATTACGCGATTGTGGACCACATGGGCAAATTTTATCTTCGGGGACTTGCAGATAAAAAACACAGTTATCACAAGGTGATTTTCGAAGGATATAAATTTGACCAAACCACCGGTGCCGTCAAATGGACCATTGACAAAAAACAAACCGGCAAAAACTCCTACCGGGTGAAAATGTTTCGTCGCCACATGGAGACCGATCTCATTATGTTCGCCAGCAAGGGGATCACCCTGTTCAATCTCCTTGAGCCGCGCACATTTCGCTATCTTCATAAAGGCGATGTGATCGACGGACGGCGCGAGGCCGATCCCTTGCGTTATTTTTACAGCCGCCTTGACACATGGGTCTCATATTACCGTAACGCTTCCAACATCACGACCATTTTTTTAGAAGAAGGCACTCCGCTTAAATTGACCCTGTCCGACAGCGTTCTGCGCAAAAAGATGATTTTGTTAAATGCCAGCAGGCACAATCCTCTGGGAGATGGTTATCGGGTGGACGACTGGCCGATATTATACCGAACCGGGTATAAAGTCGCCCGGGACATGTGGACCCTGCTGACGCCGCGCATTGAAAACCTTCGGAAACGGGGCATTTTCAACGAACAAATTCGCAATTTACAGCAAGCCGGGTTGAAGCAGTTGAACCTGGCAAAAACCGCTTTGGACAGCCAGCGCTACGACCAGTTCTTCGAAGCCACTGCTCGATCCTGGGCGCTAGCCAGCCGGGTTTACGACGATGTGGAAAAAACCCAGAAAGATGTTCTTTACGGTGTCCTGTTTTACATCGCCCTGTTTGTGCCATTTGCCTTCTGCCTGGAGCGCTTACTGTTTTGCTATTCAAACATATACAAACGGATCATCGCCTTCATCGGTATTCTATTGTTGCTGATCGTAATCATTTATAATGTCCATCCTGCTTTTCAGTTGGCCTACAGTCCTATGGTTGTCATCCTGGCATTTTTTATAATGGGCCTTTCTCTAATCGTAACACTGATCATTTTCTTGCGCTTTGAAGAAGAAATGGCCAGGCTCCAAACCCATGCCCAACTGGTGCAATCTGGTGAAATTGGCCGTTGGAAAGCGTTTGTGGCCGCATTTTTGCTGGGCGTCAGCAATCTGAGGCGTCGCCGCCTGCGTACGGCTTTGACCTGTGCCACCCTGATCATATTGACGTTTACCATTATGAGCTTTACCTCGGCCAAATCCATGCGGCGGCATGCGCGGGTTTTGTATGACAGCCAAGCACCCTACCAGGGCTTTCTGTTAAAAAACGTAAACTGGAGAAGCCTGCCGCCGGAAGCCTTCGGCCGGATAGAAAATTCCTTTGGTGATAAGGCAATTGCCGCACCCCGGGTGTGGCTGGAAGATGAGGATCGAACGCGTTCGACCAGAATTCTGATTTATTATAATGGCCGGGATTTTGAAGCCCAGGGGATGGTGGGACTTTCAGCCGATGAATCAAAGGTATCGGGACTCGATCGAATTCTTATCGCAGGGCGCTGGCTGAGGGCCGACGACCGGCAAGCGGTGCTTTTACCCCAGCGCATGGCTGAGCAGCTAAACATTGATCTTACCCGGCAACCCGACCCGACCGTATCCCTTTGGGGAATGCCGTTTAAGGTCATCGGGGTATTTTCCGGAAAAAAATTACAGGAAGGCACCGATTTAGACGGCGAACCGCTGACGCCGGTGATCTTTCCGCGAGAAATGTCCTCGGAGCTGACCGAAGTAGAAGAAGAAGCCCTGGAATCCGGTGATGATGTCAGGGAATTTCAAAGTCGCTATCAACACATCCCCGGAGATTTGACAATTATCGTACCGTACCGCTTTTTGTTGGCGGCCGGGGGTCATTTAAAGGGTGCGGCCATTCATCCCCGCAATCCCGACGACGTCCAAGCCATCGCCCGGGACTTGAATGACCGCTTTGGGCTGTCCCTGTTCAGTGGAGAGGCCGACGGGACCTACCTGTACAATGCCAGTGACAGCATGAGCTACAGTGGCGTCCCCAATATTATTATTCCGCTGATTATTTCGATTTTCATTGTCTTGAATACCATGATCGGCAGTGTTTATGAACGCAAGCGTGAGATCGGGATCTATACTTCGGTAGGCCTGGCGCCCTCCCATGTATCTTTTCTATTTATTGCCGAGGCCATGGCTTTTGCCGTGCTAAGCGTTGTATTCGGCTATCTGCTGGCCCAGGTTACGGCCAAGCTTTTTGCCGAAACAGCCCTTTGGTCCGGGATAACCGTGAATTACTCATCCATGTCGGGTGTTGCAGCCATGATCCTGGTAATTGCGGTTGTTCTGATTTCGGTGATCTACCCGTCAAAAGTAGCCGGTGAAATCGCGATGCCGGATGTCAATCGATCCTGGACCCTTCCGCCGGCCAGAGGCAATGAACTTGTTATGACACTGCCCTTCCTGATGACCTATAAAGAGCATCGCAGCATCGGCGGCTTTTTATTCGAATACTTTGACGGGCACAGGGATATCACCCATGGCATGTTCTCCACTGACAATATCGAGTTCGGTTTCGTCTGCGAGAGCCCGCCCGGATTGACCCAAACCGCTTACGATTGTCCGGAAGGCGAGTGTGAATATGACCACTGTCTTCAGATCCGGTGCCGTGTCTGGCTGGCCCCATTTGATTTCGGGATCATGCAGCAGGTCGAGATCGATTTTAAGCGCGCTGCTACCGAGCCCGGTTTTCTGGAAATCTCAATTCGCTTGAATCGTGAAACCGGCGAAGCCAATGCCTGGCTCCGGATCAACAAGACATTTCTTAATGTGATTCGCAAGCAATTGCTCATATGGCGCTCCTTTGATGACCCGACAAAATTGAGTTATGAGGAGTTGATTAACAAAGCAGAAAAGGAACTGGGGACTAGCTAGTTAATAGTTATTGGTTATTAGTTATTAGAACCCACAGCGAAATTCGTTATATGCGCTTCGGGCGGACTAAGTGCCTTTGGTCCACCTCAGGCGGAATGTGCGATATTGACTTATAACGAATAACTGTACGACCATACGTTTGACAGCGGGATTCAGGTGACGCAAGATACCAGTGGAGGCCCCGGCCGAGGAAGACATAGATGACCGAAAGCCAACATAACTCTATGAACGAAGAATCACAACCAAAAGTCAAAACCCCGGCCTCCGTCAATCGGATCCGTCTGCGCGCCGTTTTGCTGGGTTCCGGCCTGGCCCTGGCGATATGTCTGATCACGCCCTTTAACAATGCCTACCGGCAGGGAACGCCTCTGGGCGGGGGGTATTTCCCCCTGGCGCCCTTTTATTTTTTTATGTGGCTGACGATATTTACCGCTGTTATTCGGTCGGTATTCAAAGGCCGCAATCTGCTGACCGGCAAAGAGCTACTGGTGTCATGGTCGCTGATGGTGCTGTTGTCCGGGATCGCCTGGACCGGTCTGGCACGAACTTTTTTTATCAATATTACTGCCCCCTATCACTTCGCGACGGTTGAAAATCGCTGGCAGGAAGTTCTGTATCCCCTCCTGCCGCAAAGCTGGTATCCCCAAAGTCAGGAAGCCATTGCCGAATTTTATAACGGATTGACCGGGGGCAGGCAGATGGGTTGGCTGGAGGTTTTAGGCCATATCCCCTGGGACGCGTGGCTGGTGCCTCTGCTCGGCTGGGCGGGCTTTGTACTGCTTTGTTATATCGTGATTGCCTGTGTGGTCAGCCTTTTAAGCAAACAGGGACTGTACAACGAACGCATGAACTTTCCGTTATTGCGGGTCCCACTGTTAATGCAGGAAGCGATTGATAATAACGAGCTGGGCCGTTTTTTTGCCAATCGTTTTTTGTTGGTCGGACTTCTTGTCCCGGTATGTCTGCATCTGATAAACGGGCTTAATTTTTACAATCCATCCGTTCCGTCGATTCCGACCTTGATCCTGGCCGGGAATTATTTTCCGAAACAAGGTCTTTTTGCAGGTTTTTATAAACTAAAAATCTATATTTATCCGGCCTTCATAGGCTTTGCCTTTTTAACATCCAAGCAGATATCGTTTTCTTTCTGGTTGTTCTATATTGCCGGTGCGCTGCTCATCGGACTGTTGTACTTTTTGGGTTTGAATATACCGGCGGCCGCCATGGGTGTAACCTTCGGCCCAACCATATCCGGACCCGAAGAAATGCAGATGGTCGGGGCCTACCTGGTTTTTTTTATATTTCTGGCCTGGCTGGCCCGGTTTCATTTTCTGGATATACTGCAAAAAGGCTTCGGTATTAAGAAAGATACCAATGTGGAGCAGGAATGGCTGTCCACCCGGCTGGCTTTCTGGGGCGCTGTCGGCGGTGGACTGGCCATTGTCCTCTGGTGTCATTATTTTGGTCTGCCTTTTTTATTTTCTTTTCTGGTGGTTGGCGCTTTTTTTCTGTTTACCCTGGTAGCCACCCGGGTGATCTGTCAGGGTGGGATTGCTTATTTTACGTTAACTGCAGCCCCGCTTGACGGCGTTATTGCCTTTTTTGGCACCAAGTTTTTTTCCGGTGCGGGCCTTGTTGTCGCCGGTGTTGTTCAAAAATTGCTTTTTGTTGATTTAAGGGAATCGCTGATGCCTTCCCTGCTGCATACCCGTAAAGTTACCGACAAGGCGACGAATAGTCGCCGGGTATTCACGGTGATCATGGTGACACTGATAGCGGGAATAGTTGTGTCCTTTCTGGCCATGCTGGTGCTGAGCTACAAATTCGGTGTGCGTGAGCTCGGCCTGGATTGGGCGACCCGGACCACTGTGGCCGTTTATGACGACATTTACAGCCTGGTGGAATCCCCGGCTGAACCCAGTCAGTGGGTTATGATATTTACACTGGCCGGTGCCTTTGTGATGCTGGTGCTTGTGATCTGTTACCACCGGTTTTACTGGTGGCCGATCCATCCCATCGGTTATCTGACCGCCTACAGCTCCGCCATGAGAATCCTCTGGTTCAGCTTTTTCATCGGCTGGCTTTTCAATGCACTGTGCATGCGCTATGGCGGAGTGGTGTTATTTAAAAAACTTCGCAATTTTTTTGTTGGCTTAATCATCGGTGATTTTCTCATGGCCGGATCTTGGGCCATTTATGGACTGTTCAGTTATTCGAGTTATCTGGTCCTGCCTAGTTAGTGTTGCGGGTTGCGAGTTGCGTGTTACGGGGTACGGGTTGCGCAGTGCGCGTTGCGTGGAGAGAGTGCCCAGATCCGCGTTGCCTTATGATCGGCCATTTCTATTTATTTGGATTTTAAAGAAGAGCGGGTGAGAAGCTATAAGGATCTTAAATTTTTGAAAGATAAGCATATTTTATTGATGAAATAAAAGTTTTTCTGGAAAAGTATGACGGACTTGGTGCTAAATTAAATAAATATATGCAATACGTGGAAAAGGAATGGAAATAAAGCAATAACCCCTAACGCGTAACCCGAAACACGCACCACGAAACCCGAAACGCGCAACACGCAACCCGGAACACAAATTATGTACGAAGACAAAGAACTCCAGGAATATAGAGATCTTCTCAAGACACCGGATCATTTCGAGGAAGGATTTGACTGGAAGACATTTGTGGGGGCGATTTTTATCGGTTTCCTCATGATGCCCGGGAGTATGTATTTACAGCTGGTTATTGGCTCCGGGATCGGACCGGCTGCACGCTGGGTGACCATAATTCTTTTTGCTGAGCTGGCCAAGCGTTCTTACAGTGAATTAAAGCAGCAGGAAATTTTCCTGCTGTACTATATGGCCGGAGCCGCCCTGGCAACTCCTTTTCAGGGGCTTTTGTGGAGCCAGTACCTGGTCCAGTCTGATGCCGCCCAGATGCTGGGGCTAACCGAATTCATCCCCACCTGGGTTGCTCCGCCACCGGATTCAGCATCTTTGGTGGAGCGAACTTTTTTTCACCGGGATTGGCTAATACCCATTCTTCTTTTGGTAGGAACGCAGATTATTCAGCGTATTGACCAGTTCGGCCTGGGGTATGTATTTTTTCGGATTACTTCCGACGTCGAGAAACTCCCCTTTCCGATGGCACCGGTGGCAGCTCTGGGAACTATGGCACTGGCCGAATCAACCGAAGATAACGTCAAAAGCTGGAAATGGCGCATTTTTTCCATCGGAGGCGTTATCGGTCTTGTCTTTGGCGGCATATATGTTTTATTGCCCACTGTTTCCGGCCTGTTCCTGATGGAGCCGATTCGACTGATTCCCATTCCCTGGGTAGAGCTGACGGGTCATACCGAAGACATACTGCCCGCTGTGGCAACCGGGATTCAGTTTGATCTGGGTCTTGTTTTCATCGGAATGGTTCTGCCATTCTGGGCCGTTATGGGCGGCCTGGTAGGACTGGTCATCACCATTGTGGCCAACCCGATTTTGTACCATCAGGGCATTTTAAATCGATGGCATCCGGGAATGAGGACCGTCGATACCATTTTTGCCAACAATTTCGACTTTTACTTGAGTTTTGGTATTGGCCTGGGACTGGCCATTGCGTTAATCGGTGTCTGGCATGTGATCCGGTCCTTCAGCAAGCCAGGTGCCGGCCCGCGGGGCAGCCTTAAAGATCTGTTTCGTCCCCCACCGGGACGGGGGGATTTTAATTTTTGGATTGCCGTCGGGATATATGTTTTTTCCACGGTTTCATACGTGTTGCTTTGTGTATGGCTGGTTCCCAATTTCCCGGTGGCGTTTTTTCTGGCCTATGGTTTTATTTATACGCCGATTGTATCCTATATTACAGCCCGCATGGAAGGCATCGCCGGTCAGTTTGTCAGCCTGCCGCTGGTCAGGGAAGCCAGCTTTATCGCCGGAGCCAAGTATTTCGGCTATCAGGGGATTGAGATCTGGTATGCGCCCATCCCGATTCATAATTACGGTGAGGCCACGGTTAAGTTCCGCGAAATCGAATTAACCGGTACCAGCATTCGCGGAATCATAAAATCTGAAATTGTGGTCTTTCCGGTTGTGATGGTCGCAAGCTTGCTCTTTTCCCAGTTCATCTGGCGCCTGGCGCCGATTCCCTCCAGTGCCTATCCCTATGCCCAGGAACTATGGCACTTGCAGGCTTTGAATACACTGTTGATGCAAACATCTACCCTGGAGGGTAATTCCCTGTTCTACCAGGCGCTAAATTGGATTTATGTGCTCGCGGGCATTGGCCTGGGGGTTGGTACCTATGGGATTTTAACTCTTTTTGGCCTGCCCATTATGCTGGTCTATGGAATGGTGCGCGGACTGGGCCAGAGTACGCCACACGGGCTGATCCTGGAAATCGTGGGGGCCCTGCTGGGGCGCTATTTTTTCCTGAAAAGGTACGGTACCATGTGGCGGCAGTATGCGCCGGTGCTGTTGGCCGGATTTTCCTGCGGTATGGGGCTGACCGGTATGTTTGCCATGGGGGTCACCCTCATCCTGAAATCTCTCGGACGGCTGGCGTACTAGTCTAATTGAAGAATGACTATTGACGAATGACGATTGAATGTATTCTGTTGATTTCAACTTTTTTTGGCAAGTGACAATTGACTATTTGCAGAAATCTGTCCATATTTAATTGATATTCACTCTTAAATAGCCAATCGTCAATTGCTATCGGGGGTCACATGAATAAGAAACTATTCGTTCTTACAAATCTGGTATTTCTATGGATCACCGGTATTTGCCTGGCCGGTGAAGCTCCCCGCCAGATTGGTGTTTTCGTCCTGAACCAGAATATTTCCGAGTTAAAAGAATATGTTATCATGGAAACCGCCTTGCCGATTCGGCACATGGAAAACATCGAAGAAGTGGAAATAAAGCCGATGAAAGGAATTAAAAGCGGATTGATTGCCTATGTCACCTGTTCGGCCCCGGGAAAGATCGCCAGGATTAAGCTGAAGTACAAGGATCCCAGCAAAAAATTTTTTGAAGAGCTGCTCAAACAGATTAAAAAGAAATACGGCAAACCCGATGAATACCGGGGAGACCCATTCCACATTGTTATCAGTTGGAAATGGTCGTTTGTCGATAAAGATAATCAGCGCATTACCATGACCCTGCAGCACAACTCCATGGATACAGAAGAAAAAATAGGCAATTCCATCAAGCTCACCAATCGAAGCCTGATAGAAGAAGATCTAAAGTGCTATAAAGAAAAAGCACTCGATCAACGGCAAAAACTGCGGCACCGGGACTGGAAGGTCATGACACCGGGATTGTCCGGTTGGGACCTGTATGTTCCGCAATAAAAAAATGGAGTACTGAAGTCTGGGGATTTCGGATTTTGGATGGATAACTGGAAACAACTCGCCTGGAACGGTATCCGTTTTAAAATTCCCGCTGATTGGGAAGTGGGGCAGATCGGCGCCCGCCATCTGATCCTCGAAGATGAAGCCGTGCCGGTCATGGAAATAAAATGGGGAGCTGTGAAAGGGGCCTTTTCTCACCGGAACCACCTGAAGCGACTTGCCGCGCTGCAATCCAGACGAAATAAAATTAGTGTTGCTGAATGGATTTTGCCGCCGCACTGGGAAAAGGCCTTAACGGGTTTTAAGGCCGGCGGATTTTTGTGGCAGAGCCCGGCGGCCAGCGGTCGGGGGGCCATACTTTTCTGCGCTGCCTGCCGCACCGCAACCCTGATACAATTTTTTGGGGATAGCTCGGTTAAACGTGAAAAGGTATTCCTGGAGGTTCTAAAGTCATTTCGCGATCATAGCCGAGATGGTTGGCTTCTATGGTCAATTTTTGATATCAGGGCAACCCTGCCGCAATCCCTGCAGCTGGTGCGTTTCCGGTTTGAAGCCGGCAAATTTGAGCTTGAGTTTATAGCCGGCAGGCACAACATCCACTTACACCGCTGGGCACCGGCAGCCGCTCTTTTGGGCGGGCGGGATCTGCATGCATTTTCCCGAACGATTCCTGAATTTGCCGAAGGGCACCCGCAGCCGACGGCCCTTAACGATTGCGGAGCAGTTGAGTGGAGCATATCGCCCGGCAGCGGCTGGCGGCGAAAGATATGTCGATTTAATTTAAAACCATCATTTTATTGGTTTCGCATGTGGTGTCTTGAAAAGCAAAACCGTATACTTGGTGTCCGGGCCGAAGGCAAAGGTCCTCTTGATATTCACCTGCTGAATCAGATTTGTGAAAAATATGAAAGTCTTTAGGAAAAAGCCCGTGGCAGGCCATATGTCCCGGGCGAAGGCGCTGGCCTATAAACCGGTCAAAAGCCGGCACATCTCCGAAACCCGGTTGGAAACAGGCAAGGTTGTCCTTGAATATCCGTTGACTGTGCGACCGCTGATTGCCGCCGTGGCCAAGCGTATGGGAAGATCACAGGATCTGGTACAACAAACCAAAAAACTTCAACTCGATGCTCTGGGCACTTCTGTTTGGGACCTTATCGACGGTAAACGTTCAGTGGGCAGTATGATACAAACCTTCGCAGAAACCCATCGTTTAGAAAACAGGGAGGCCGAGGTCTCCGTCACCCAATTCATCCGTGAATTGGGAAAACGCGGTCTGCTCGGCCTGCGTTGAGTTTAGAAAAATGCCTAAAATGACTTGAGGGCGTCATCCATGGTAGCAACAATCGGCAGGAAGGTGTCAAAACCTGCTATTTCGAACACTTCTTTGACATAGTCCTGCATGGCGCATAGCATGATGCTGCCATCTTCGCGCTTGATGGCCTTGGTGGCCTTTAGAATGACGCGTAAACCGGCACTAGATATGTAATCAAGATCCTTGAAGTCAACGACCATGCTTTTTGAGCCGTCGGATATCGCCTGAAAAAGTTTTTGCTCAAATCCCTGCGAAGTATTTGAATCCAGGCGTCCGTTGAGCCTAAAGATATTGATGCCGCTTTGTTTTTCCTCGATGATTTCCATTTACCGTCCTCCCCCGTTGTGGGTTTTACCCGTAATCCAAATGTATAACCGTTATAGGTTTTAATTATTATTTAATTTTAAGATTCGTCTTTTCCTATCTTTTTCTTCAGATTTAAAACGTTTTTATCGCCACAGCGTTCATAGCATACTTCATCCATCAACTTTTTCATGATGTGAATTCCCAATCCGCCGATTTTGCATTCCTCAACAGAGCAGGAGACATCAGGTGTTTCAAAGTCAATGGGATTAAATGGTGTGCCGTCATCCTCGATACACAGGCAAAGCTCATTATTGCGGGGTGTGAGCGTCACTTTGATGACATGTTCTTTATCATCCTTAAAGCCATAGGAAATAATATTGGTGAACAATTCGTCTAAGGCCAGATTGATCTCAAATATAAGCTTTTTGGAAAATCCGAATTTTTTACCAAACGTTTCCAGATTCTGGCATAATTGATCCAATTCGGACAGGCTGCTTTTGAGTTCAAATGAGTACATTTTTTTCGCCATTAACGTCCACCTTATTCAATATTCAATTTATAGACTTTCGCCGTAACCGGATTAGGTCTTAATTTAAAACTCTACAGTGTCTGCCGGTCCTGCAGCTGAGACTCAAATAAGGGTAACACCTAATTTGTCTAAACATTCACCGCATTGATCGGCACGATCTGAAAGGAATCGTTCTTCCCAGATATCGATGCTTTTGGCCACGGCGTTGCATATCTTTGTCAGCAAATCGGGAAACTGTTTCATGGTTTTTGAAAATTTATCACGGCTCAAGACCAGACAGGTTGTTTCGGTGACCGATTTCAGCGAAAACAGTCGACGGGTTTCACCCAGTAAGGTCAGGCCGCCGATGAATTCTCCGGCTTTGTATTCTCGAACCGCGGTTGTCTTTCCGTTATCTTGGCGCTCAAGCCGGGCAGTGCCGTTGATAATATAAAAAGCCTGACCGTCGTCTTCGTTCTGGCTAAATATGTATTCGTCCTGCTTGAACTTTTCTCTGGTACAAAGATAAGCGAAAACCTTGAGGGTTTCAAGTGGTAGTCCGGAGAAAAAATTGATTTGCCGCAATAATTGCAGATTTTCCTGGAACTCACTAGAAGGTGTCGAATTATTTCTTTCCAACAAGCTCATACAGCATTCCTTTCCGGGCGATCAGTTCATCATATGTGCCCATTTCGAGAATTTTGCCGGCTTTCATGACCGCCACCTTGTCGAAGTTTTTGATCGTATCCAGTCGGTGTACCACTGAAACCACCGTGCTTTTTTTCTTCCAGCGGGTTTCCAACAGGTTCTGGATACGCGCCTGGGATTTGTTGTCCAGTGCCGATGTTGCTTCGTCCATAATCAAAATTTTCGGAGCTTTGAGAAACACGCGCGCGATGGCCAGCTTTTGCTGTTGTCCTCCGGACAACTTATCGCCCTTCGTGCCGACCTGGTAATGCATTCCGATTTCAATGATGGTTTCCAGAAGGTCTTCTTCTATTAACAGCTGGATGATGCTCTGGTCGATTCGTTCCTGGGCCTGGGGGTTGCCGGTTTTTGTTTTGCCAAAGAAAATATTGTTTAAGATCGTCTGGGAGTAGATATACTCCGATATTTGAATGAACCTAAAGGCTTCAGGGTCATCGGCGGCAATATTTTCCCGGAACAGGGCACGACCCTCGAGGATCAGTGTTTCCAGGATTTCCGGCAAGGCCGCCATTTTGTGAACACCGGGCGTAAACCGCAGCGCCAGCTCCAGCAGTTTGCGGTGATCGTTATCCTCCAGTTCGTGTAATTTCTTCTTTTTCAGGTGCTCTACCAGCAGTCTAAAATCATCCAGTTCCTCTGCACTGATCGGGCTTTGCTCAAAGAAGACGGCATCCGGCGGCAGATTGCCCAGAATGTCTACGGTTTGGCGGCAGAGCGTAACACCTAAACTCAGCAGAGGCCGGGTGAGATCCGCCGTTTTCAGGAATTTCAGGAAATAGTTATTTTTCGACAGATTTTCATCGGAAAATTCTTCTCTGTTGGGTGCACCAAACGTCAGGTTTTCAGCCACACTGGAGTAATACAAATATTTATCTTCGTCAAAAAATTCGACATAATCTGCGAGGTCTTCCCCGTAATCCCGCTGAAAATTCTCGCGAACCTTGACGATCGTGCTTACCAATTCTTCGTTTTTAGCATGGGTTAAAATCGCGTTTAGACCAAAGCGCAACACATCAACAAAAATACCGGTCTGATGCAGAACCGCAATGATATCGTCAAGGGATGGCCGTTGCTCTTCTTCGGCCCGGCCGTTTCCGTCTATTTTAGCCAGACTGGAATACAGAATGTTCTCTTCGATGGTGCCGTCGAATATAAACGGGCTCTGCGCTACAAAGCCCATGTTGTTTACCATGTCTTTTTTGGTAAGCCCGGATACTTCCTTATCGCCGATCAATACGCTGCCACCGGTGTATTTGTAAAGCTGGCCGATACACAAAGCCAGCGTGCTTTTGCCACTGCCGGAAAAGCCCACCAGGGCTAAATGTTCGCCTTCTTTCAGGGACATGTTGATACCGTCCAGCAGGCGGATGCCGGAGTCGGTAACAAAGGACAAATCTCTTATCTCAACATTGCCCGCCAGCTCCATCGCATCGCGGCCTTTAGGCTCCATCGCATGTTCGGGTTCAAGGTCAAAATATTCCATGGTCCGCTCGTAATTGATCTTACCGTCCTGGTAAACCTGATAAAATTCGATCAGATCTTTCCAGGGATCAAATAGGCGTTCCTGGGCGGATAAAAATGCCACCAGGGCGCCCAGTTCCAGCCGGCCGTTGATGGTTAAATAACCGCCTAATAAAAACACCAGAAAAGGGCCCAGGCTGGTGAAAAACCCATTGGCGGTCTTAACCGCAAATCGGTAGAGGCTCCAGACGATCCTGATTTTCAACAGCCTGTCCACCAGCGAGTCATATTTGCGGTTTTCTATGCCGTAAGCGCCGTTGCCGTGAATCTCATGTATACCGGAAATAGATTCCGCAATTCGAGCGGCGAAGGTGCGGGCGGCGTTCACCCTCTTTTTGTTGGCCTTGTTGACCCCTCTTTGGAGCAGCGGTACCAGGAAAACGACAACCGGGTAAATACTCAGCGATACCGCCGCCAGGAGAGGATTTAGAAAGAAAAGGTAGACGGCGAAAGCCAGCAGGGTCAGGACGTTGGTTACCGGGCTGGCCACGGCCAGGCCCACAAAATTGCCGGGAACCGTCAGCTCTGTTGTCAGGGCATTGACCACCGTTCCGGGTTGGGTATTTCTGAAAAAATTTAACGGCAGCGTCAGGATATGGTGATAGAGTGCTTTGCGCATGCGCGCCGTCGTGCGCTGGGTGATGAGGGTTTGAATGATATTGGTCAGGTATTTAAGCAGGCTGAAAAAAACCACCGCACCCAGGTAAATGCCGCAATACGTCAAAAGCAAGTCAATGCGCTGAAGTTTGATGGCTTCATTGACGACACGCTTTTGCATTTCAAGGGGGATTACCCTGGCAAACACCATTACCACGATGATTAGCAAAAGCAGAATTTGTAGCTTGAGATTGTCGGCGAATATCCAGGAAAACAGAGACCGCTTAACAATAGAGGGTTCAGTTTTTTCCATAGGAAGCTCCCTCACCCGCAGAGATTGGTAAGAATATTCACATTTGAAAAAGGATTATGTCAGAGTCAAGATTACAGTTAACCTATGAATTCGTAATTATTACTATTAATGCAGGTCGATGACAAGGATAATCTTGTGAACCTTCATCATTTGGCAAATAAGGAAATAGCGAGAATAACTAAATCTTTGCCTTTGTGCTTGGGTCTATGGTAGTCATATAAGCGCAATAGTCAAGTTTTATGCCCCGGGGAGGTTGACCATGCGGTTTCGATGGAAGCTAATGATATTGCTGGTATTAATTGCACTGGTGCCCATAGGTGCCATGCGGATATTTGGAATTAGAGGCGTGCAGCGGCTAGGGGAGGAACTTGTTGCCAGGTCCCGGGATAATTTGATCGCTTCCGCCAAAAACCGGCTGATGTCTGTGGTTGAGTCCTATTCGCATATGCTGTGGCAGGCCGGGGAACAATTGGAAGTTGCCCTCATCGCCCAGGCCCGAGAGGTTGAACACCATCTGGTTCAGTCTTCAGGTGAAACCACCGCTGTCTACTTTGCAGAAGAGATTAATGCCGGGCGTAAAATGCCCCGGGACCTGGATACATCCACGCTCCATTTCCGAATAATTTCGGAAAATAAGATGGAATTGCTGCGCGTGACCCGTTCGGCCCAGGCATTCAATTTTGCACCCGGCATCAGTTATCAGGATGTTGAGTCCGATATTAACCGCCTGGCCGGGATGACACCCTTTTACCGGGATCAGTCCCGGTATCTTAAAGAGTATGTGCTCTGGCGCTACACCGCATTGGAAAACGGACTTTATACCATTTATCCAGGATATGGTGATTTTTCGGCCGGCTTCGATCCGCGTAAACAATTCTGGTACACAGAAGCCTTTAAGCGCAACAGTTTCTGGACCGACCAGTATGTTGATGCCCAAACCGGTCAAATGGTTATCGCCGCCTCCAAGCCGGTAAAAGGCCCCGACGGTGAGACCGCCGGGGTTACCGCCATCATTATCCCGGTGCGCAATCTTTTTGAAAGCCGCCTGGTCTTACAGCGCCTGCCCCGGCAAACCCAGTCCTTTGTGGTTTATCCAGAAATCCAGCCCGAGACCGGAAAAAGAGGGGCCCGTATTATGGTCAGTGAGGATAATACGGATGTCGGGGATCGCAATTGGAAAGCCCCCTTTGAGGCGGATTGGTTGCTGGCCGATGATGATGGCCCGTTTCAGGCCGTCTTAGATGACTTTGAAAACAGCCGAAGCAACATTCGCAGGATCAAATATCTGGGCTGTGACTGTTTGTGGGTATACGGCCCGATGCGTCAGCAGGGTTTTTTTGTCTTGATTACCCCCTATGAAGCCATCCTCAAACCGGCCATTGAGGCTGAGGAATATATCCAGACGCAAATCCACAGCCTTTTGACCGTCACCAATTACGCTATTGCGGGGATACTGGTCGTTATCATCCTTCTGGCGCTTGCTTTTTCACGCACGGTCTCAAGACCCATGCAAAAACTGGCGGAGGGCGCTCAGGCTCTTGGGGCCGGTCGGTTTAATACCCGGGTTGATATCCGCTCGCGCGACGAATTCGGGGATATGGCACAAGTATTCAACAGTGTGGGGCCCCGTCTGGAAGAAAACTACCTGCTGCGGCAATCACTGGATCTGGCCATGGAGGTTCAGCAAAATCTATTGCCCAAATCCGATCCCCGGCTCCCAGGCCTGGATATAGCCGGCCAAAGCGATTATTGTGAAGAAATTGGGGGCGACTATTATGATTACCTGCAGGAGGATGAAAATCAAATCGGCCTGGTGGTTGGAGACGTATCCGGCCATGGGATTTCTGCTGCTTTGTTGATGAGTTCGGCCCGGGCCTTTTTGAGACTGCGGGCTTCCATGGGCGGCAGTCTTCCGGAAATCGTCACCGACGTCAATCGCCAGTTAACCGAAGATGTCGAAGACTCAGGTCAGTTTATGACGCTGTTTTATGGCCGGATCAACATCCGTGAGAAAACATTTAACTGGGTGCGCGCCGGGCATGATGCCGCTTTTTTTTATGACCGTCATTCAGATATGTTTGAAGAGCTTGGCGGACAGGGTTTGCCGCTGGGAGTGTCTGAAGAGGCGGTTTATGAGGAGCTTCAACGCCGGATAAAACCGGGGCAAATTATTGTCATCGGGACAGACGGCATCTGGGAAACGCATAATCCCCAAGGGGAGATGTTTGGCAAAGACAACCTGCAGCGGATCATTCGCGCCCAGGCAGCTCAAAGCGCGCGGGAAATTTTAATGGCCGTGATTGAAGCGCTTGAAGATTACCGCGACAGGCAGAAGAAGAAAGAAGATGATATTACGCTGGTTGTCATAAAGGTTAAAGCATAAATCAATGCTTTTATTTTGACAAAACTTTTAACAAAAGATTATATAGGTAGCTTCTAATAACGCGGGGGCCTGGCCCTGACTGGAATGGCCCACTTCGCCAGCCTACTCCGCCGAAGTGGCTACGAAGGCCGGATGGCATCAATTGGTACGAAGGCTGAATTGAAAGGCTGGAATGAAATTTTTTGTGTGTGTATTGGGCATGGTTATGATTGTCGAAGGGTTGCCGTATTTTGCAGCTCCGGACAAAATGAAATACTGGGTTCAAAAAGTGGTCGCGACTCCCGACAGCGCATTGCGCCGCCTGGGCCTGGTGCTTATGGTACTGGGCATGAGTCTGGTGTATATTGGCCGGATCTGATGACATGTTTTCACTTAATGACTATAACTATAGTTTGCCCGCAGATTTGATCGCCCAGCAGCCGGTTGAACAGCGGGACCGGTCGAATTTATTGTGGATGAATCGGCAAACCGGAGAGCTGTCGCATCACTGCTTCAATCAAGTCGGAGATTTTTTCCGACCGGGTGATGTTCTGGTGATAAATAACACGGCCGTCATTCCTGCCCGCCTGGAAGGCCGCAAGGAGACCGGTGGCAAAGTAGAGGTTTTGATTGCCGACTTCAGTGCTGGATTAAAATCGATCAGGGAAAACGGCGATTTTGTCTGCCGTTGCATGGTAAAAGCTTCCAAGCGGCCGGCCCCCGGAATGCGGTTATATTTTGGAGAAGATCTAACAGCAGAGATCTTAGGTTCATCCAACGGGACCCATACCCTGAAATTTTCGACCGGCGATGATTTTGAAAAAGTACTGGATCGCATTGGGAAAGTGCCGCTTCCACCTTATATTAAAAGAAATGGCGGAAATACTAATTCCTGCGATGACAGATCTTCGTATCAGACGGTATATGCCAGCCACAAAGGGGCAGTTGCAGCGCCCACGGCAGGCCTGCATTTTACCAAAAAGCTTCTTGGTAAATTGAATGCCAACGGTATTGCAATTGCTCCAGTGACCCTGCATGTGGGCTTCGGCACGTTTTTGCCGGTCAGATCCGATGATATTCGCAACCATTCAATCCATTCGGAACAATTTGCAATTTCCGATGAATCGGCTGAAATAATAAACTCAGGCCGAAGCGATGGAAATAGGGTCATCGCGGTGGGCACCACCTGTGTGCGGACACTGGAATATGCCTCGAATGGCAAGGGCGAGGTGGCGGCGGGAAGCGGCTGCTGTGACCTCTTCATTTATCCCGGATATGCATTCAAAACCGTTGATGCGATGATTACCAATTTCCATCTGCCGCAATCGACGCTTTTAATGCTGGTATCGGCCTTTGCCGGTCGACAGAATGTCTTGAATGCCTATCAGGAGGCGATCGAAAGAAAATACCGGTTCTATAGTTATGGCGATGCGATGATGATCGCTTAGGGCTCGATTCTGGATACTCGATACTGAATGCTGGATACTGGATGCCCGATTGTCTGAACTGCAGACCCGTCAGAATGTCATCGAGAATCGAGTATCAAGTATCGAGAATCATCTATCAACCAGCAAACAACGATTGTTTAAATGTCAATCAAAGCAAAATGTTTAATTTTGAAGTAACAGCCAAATCCAGCGACTCCCGTGCCCGGGCCGGGGTAATTCAAACCGATCATGGTGAGATCGAGACCCCGATTTTTATGCCGGTGGGGACTCTGGGTTCCGTAAAGTCTCTATCGCCTGAGGAACTGGTGGAGGCCGGTGCCCAGATTATTCTCGGCAACACTTACCATTTATATCTCAGACCGGGCTGTGATGTTATTGATAAGTTTGCCGGGCTTCATGGCTTTATACACTGGGATCGACCCATTTTGACGGACAGCGGCGGTTTCCAGGTGTTTTCCCTGGCCAAGCTGGCCAAACTATCTGAAGAAGGCGTCACCTTTCAATCGCATATTGACGGCTCCAAACATCTTTTAACCCCGGAAAAAGCCATCGAGATTCAAACCTGCCTGGGAGCAGACATCATGATGTGCCTGGACCACTGCATTCAATATCCGGCTACCAGGGAGCAAAGTCTGACGGCCCTGGAGATGACCATCAAATGGGCCCAAAGATGCAAGCTGGCCTGGCAGGAAACCGAAAACGATTCCAACACACTTTTTGGCATCGTTCAGGGGAGCATGTTCAAAGATCTGCGCCGGAAATCCGCCGATGAATTGATGAATATCGGCTTTAATGGTTACGCCATCGGTGGACTGAGTGTCGGGGAGCCGGCTGAGATGATGCTGGAGATGGCAGATTTTACGCTGCCGCTTTTAGCGGAAGACAGACCGAGATACATTATGGGAGTCGGTACCCCTGAAAACCTTATTGAACTGGCAGCCCTTGGCGCCGATATGTTTGATTGTGTGCTGCCGACCCGCAACGCCCGAAACGGCCAGCTGTTTACGCAAAACGGTGCTATCAACATCAGCAACTCGCAATTTAAGGACGACACCGGGCCCATTGAATCCGATTGCCGGTGCTATACCTGCCGCAATTATTCCCGGGCCTACCTGCGCCACCTTTATATGGCGCGGGAACTGCTTGCGTATCGTTTAAACACGATCCATAATATCTATCATTTTATTAATTTTATCAAAGACATGCGAAAGGCAATTTTAGCCGATAACTTTGAATCATTTAGAAAAGATTTTTATCGCAAATTGGACAATTAATCTGTATGAAAGGAGAATATTTCATGAAAGAAAAAGTTGAAGCAGCATTGCAAAAAGTAAGACCCATGCTCCAGGCCGACGGGGGAGATGTGGAGCTTGTTGATGTGAAGGACGGTATCGTGACAGTTCGTCTGCAGGGTGCCTGCGGCGGATGTCCCATGTCCCAGATGACGCTTAAGAATGGTATCGAGAGAATTCTGAAAGAGGAAGTGCCCGAGGTGGTATCCGTGGAGTCGGCACCATAGAAAATCAACAGTCAAATAACTAAGATTGGTTGAATAGAATAATTAGATAGTCCAGTTAATTAAGTTGATTAAGTTTATTGAGTTGATGGATCAGAATGATTTTGTATGTCTTCGAATTATTTGAATTAAGCTCCATTTTTCAGGCAAATTGACTTATTTAATTAATCTGCCAGTCAACCTAATCAACTAATCAACCAATCAACTGAAAAAGGGGAGGCGCAATGAAGGTCTTGAAGATCGACCATCTCGGGATAGCTGTTAATAGTATTGATCAGGGAAAAAGCTTTTGGACGGATGTGCTGGGTTTGGAATTCGAGGGGTCCGAAACTGTTGAAGAGCAGAAAGTCACGACGGCCTTTTTCCCGGTCGGTGAAAGTGAAGTGGAACTGCTCGAATCCACAGCACCCGATGGGCCCATTGCCAGGTATCTGGAAAAAAAAGGCGAAGGGATTCAACATGTGGCCTTCCGGGTGGAAAATATTGAGTCTGCATTACAGGAGCTAAAAGACAAGGGCATCCGGCTGATTGATGAGAAACCCCGCAAAGGGGCCGGCGGTGCAAAAATTGCCTTTTTGCATCCTAAATCCACCAGCGGCGTTCTGGTCGAGCTGTGCGAGAGAGACTAATCGAATTCGGAATGCGGAAGTGGGAAGGCGGAATTTGTTCTTTCTATGAGGTAGGGTTGCGCGTTGCGTGTTACGGGTTGCAGTTGGGAATGGCGTTCCCTCATGTGGCCTTGATTCCATGTTTAATAAAGCCGATCCCTGAAACCTGATACCAGAAACCCTTAATTGTACTGTTTTTTACTTTTTTCCACTTTTGTGATTTAAAACGCCTTATGGCAAAAGAAGGAGTATTGTGATTATGTCCGAGCATCCCGACAAGCAAAAATGGATTGATCTTGCGACCAAGGAATTGAGAGGAAAGCCGCTGGAGTCTTTAGACTGGCTGACACCGGATGGTATCCCGGTAAAGCCGATGTACACTGCCGAAGACATTGAAGGCCTGGAGCATGTAAATACCCTGCCGGGGTTGGCGCCTTATGTGAGAGGCCCCAAGGCCACCATGTATGCCGGAAGGCCCTGGACCATCCGTCAGTATGCCGGTTTTTCCACCGCTAAAGAATCCAATGCGTTTTACCGAAGGTGTCTTGCAGCCGGCCAGAAGGGGCTTTCCGTGGCGTTTGACCTTGCCACTCACCGGGGCTATGACTCCGATCATCCCCGGGTTGTCGGCGATATCGGCAAGGCCGGTGTGGCGGTGGATTCGGTCGAAGATATGAAAATTCTTTTCGACCAGATTCCCCTGGATCAGATGACGGTTTCCATGACCATGAACGGAGCCGTGCTTCCTATTCTTGCCGGTTACATTGTGGCGGCCGAGGAGCAAGGCGTCAGCCAGGATAAATTAAGCGGTACGATTCAGAACGACATCCTAAAGGAATTTCTTACCCGCAACACCTATATTTACCCCCCCGGGCCTTCCATGCGCATTGTATCGGATATCATCGGTTACTGCTCAAAAAATATGCCCAAATACAACACGATCAGCATCAGCGGCTACCACATGATGGAAGCCGGGGCTGATTCCGTGCTGCAGACCGCCTTTACCATGGCGGACGGCGTCGAATATGTTCGTGCGGCACTGGATGCCGGACTGGACATCGATGCCTTTGCACCGCGGCTGTCTTTCTTTTTCGGAATCGGGATGAACTTTTTCATGGACATTGCCATGTTGCGTGCTGCGCGGTTTTTGTGGCATAAATTGATGAGCCAGTTTAATCCCCAAAATCCGCGATCAAGTATTTTACGCACTCACTGCCCGACATCCGGGTGGAGCCTGACCGCCCAGGATCCTTATAACAACATCATTCGGACGACCCTGGAGTGTCTGACCTCCGCTCTGGGGGGGACCCAGTCCCTGCACACCAACTCATTTGACGAAGCGGTGGGATTGCCGACGGATTTTTCCGCCCGCATTGCCAGAAACACCCAGATCATTGTGCAGGAGGAGTCTCAGATCTGTAATGCCGTTGATCCCCTGGGGGGTTCTTATTATCTGGAATCGCTGACCGATGGGATTGTGCGTGAGGCCGGCAAGATTATTGCTGAAGTAGAAGAGATGGGCGGTATGGCCAAGGCCATCGAAGCCGGTATGCCCAAATTGCGCATCGAAGAATCGGCAGCCCGGCGCCAGGCCCGGATCGACCAGGGTAAAGATGTCATCGTCGGGGTAAATAAATATAAGATTGATGAAGATGTCGACCTGGATATACTGGAAGTTCCGGCCAGCGTGCGCGACGAGCAAATTGCAAGACTCAAGGAGTTAAGAGCTTCCCGCGATAACGAAGCCGTACAGAAATCGATCGAAGCCCTGACCAGGGCGGCCGCATCCGACGATAACCTGCTGGAGTTGTGTATCGAAGCTGTCAGACTGCGGGCCACAGTTGGCGAAATTTCCGATGCCCTCGAAAAGGAGTTCGGACGCTATGTGGCCACCACCCAGTGTATTTCCGGGGTGTATGTCGCCGAGTACGGCAAAGATGAGGTCATTGACGCCTTGCACAAGAGAACCAAACAGTTCCAGGAAAAAGAGGGGCGGCGGCCCAGAATACTGGTAACAAAAATGGGCCAGGACGGTCATGATCGCGGAATCAAGGTCATCGCCACCGGCTTTGCGGATCTCGGATTTGATGTCGATATCAGTCCCTTGTTTCAAACGCCCGAAGAAGTTGCCAAGATGGCGGTGGAAAACGATGTGCATGTCGTTGGTGTATCCAGCCAGGTTGCTGCCCATAAAACCCTGGTACCCCAGCTGGTCAAGGCACTGAAATCCGAGGGCGGGGGAGATATCCGGGTGGTCGTCGGCGGCATCATTCCGCCGGTCGATTACGATTTTCTTTACGATGCAGGGGCCGCAGGGGTATTTGGCCCCGGAACGCCGGTTACCGAATCAGCCAACCAGGTGTTGGATGCGCTGGAAACGAAATAGCCTACGGCTATTCAGTTGAATAGTTGGTTGGTTGAATAGTAATTGATGGATTTCAGGTGCCAGGTTTCAGGCCTAAATTAGGTGTCAGTATAGATGCACTGACATAGAACAATAAATGGATTAGCAAAGACATCAGAGCTTAATGTGACAGAGAGAGATTGACACTGTCAGACAGGCTTCAGAAATACAGAAACTGACACCTGAAACCTGAAACCTGTTTAGGTGGGACACCCGAAAACTGACATCTGGCACCTGAAACCTGTTTACGCGGAACCACTTTTTCCCTTGACAAAAATCAGCCGGTATAGGAAGTTGCAAGTTTGATTTTTATACTGATTGGACAGAAAAATCACCTTCCGGGTTGTCCTGATTTACCCGGGAAATATTCATATATTTTGTTTCCGTTCAGGTGCAGCCAGCCTGCCGGAAGATTTGCCAGAAGAAAGGAATCGGATAATGGGAATCGTGGATGATAAAATTAAAGACCTGCAAGCCCGGGAAGCAAAAATCCTTGAAATGGGCGGAGAAAAAGCGGTTGCCGCCCAGCGAGAAAAGGGTAAATTAACAGCCCGCGAGCGCTTGGACCTTTTGTTTGATGAAGGAAGTTTCCGCGAAATAGATATGTTTGTCAGCCACCGCTGTGTTAATTTTGGAATGGAAAAGGTGGATATTCCGGCTGACGGTGTCATAACGGGCCATGGTCTGGTGGATGGACGGCCGGTGTTTGCTTTTTCCCAGGATTTTACCGCCCGGGCCGGCAGCCTCGGTGAAATGCACTCCAAAAAGATCTGCAAGGTCATGGATCTGGCCATGAAAGCCGGCGTACCGTTTGTGGGCATCAACGATTCCGGCGGAGCTAGAATTCAGGAAGGTGTAGATGCACTGTCCGGATACGGTCAGATATTTTTTCGCAATTCGGCGGCCTCGGGCGTAATTCCACAGATTTCAGCCATCATGGGGCCCACCGCCGGTGGCGCCGTTTACTCGCCGGCAATGACCGACTTTGTATTTATGGTAAAAAACAGCAGTTACATGTTCATCACCGGACCCGATGTGATCAAATCCGTCACCGGTGAGGAAATCAGCTTCGAAGAACTGGGAGGCGCGAAAACCCACAACGAAAAAAGCGGGGTTGCCCATTTTGCCTGCGACAGCGATGCAGATGCCATCGACCGCATCAAACGTCTGCTTTCCTATTTACCTTCCAACAATATGGAAGATCCGCCCTATGTGGATACCGGTGATGATCGCAACCGGACGGACAAAGCGCTGAATTCCCTTATTCCAGATAATCCGAATAAATCTTACAACATCAAAGACATTATTCGATCCATTGTCGACAACAGCGAGTTTTTTGAGCCCCATCAGTTTTTTGCCCGCAATATCGTTGTATGTCTGGCCCGGTTAAACGGTCGAACCATCGGCATCATTGCCAACCAACCCAATTCGCTGGCCGGCTGTCTGGACATTAATGCTTCGGACAAGGCCACCCGTTTTATCCGGTTCTGTGACGCGTTTAACATCCCGTTGCTGACCATTGCCGATGTACCGGGCTATCTGCCCGGCAGCCAGCAAGAGTGGGGCGGTATTATCCGGCACGGGGCCAAGCTTTTGTGGTGCTATTCTGAAGCCACGGTACCAAAATTGTTGCTGGTGCCCCGCAAAGATTATGGCGGCTCATATCTGGCCATGTGTTCCAAGGATCTGGGTGCCGATATGGCATTTGCCTGGCCGACGGCTGAAATTGCGGTTATGGGGGCGGCCGGGGCGGCCAATATCATTCACCGCAAAGAGATTAAAGAGGCGGCAGATTCAGGTGTCAAACGACAGGAGAAGATCGATGAGTACAACAATCTTTTTTCAAATCCGTATATAGCCGCCAGCCGGGGTTATGTTGACGCCGTCATTTTGCCTAGTGAAACCCGGCCGCGACTGATTGATGCGCTTGAGGTCCTGTGCACCAAACGCGAAACCCGACCCCCGAAAAAGCATGGAAATATTCCGATGTAGATTATTAAATCCGAAAAACGAAGCACGAAATTCGAAACAAATTCTAAATTCGAATTTCTAAATTTTCAAAACTTGGAGACTAAATTTAACCCAAATCTAATAAATGAAAACCAGTTCTCGTTTTGAATTTTTGTCATTTAGTATTCAGATTTGTTTCGGATTTCGAAATTCGGGCTTCGAATTTTTTGCTGCAAATAGATGAAGATGTAAAAGATAACAAAACCAGGGTGATCTAATGACCAAAGACAAAAAAATTACCGCTGCCATCGCCGCCGTAATGAGTTATATCCAGGATGAAGAAGCAATCAGCATGCAGGTTGCCATGTACGGCATGCCTCAGGCGCCGGCTGCTTCCGCAGCAATTGCGGCAAACATTATCAAACCATGGGGAATGAGTGGCAGGCAGGCGCAGATGCAGATGCGCAACCTGATGCAAATGAGAACTTTTCAACGCAATAGGAGTTTCTAAGTGTTTCGTGTACCAAGCACCAAACACCACTATTTTACAGGAGAACATTACAATGAGTGACCAAATTGAAGTCAAAATGACCACAATGAATTATGACAAGGACCGACCCGCGGCGGAAAACCCCGTTAAAGTCGAGGATCTCAGCCTGCGCGACGGCCACCAATCTCTGTTTGCCACCCGCGGCAGAACCGAGGACATGATTCCGGTGGCCGAAATGATGGACGAAGTCGGCTTCTGGGCAATGGAAGTCTGGGGTGGGGCGACCTTTGATACCATGCACCGCTTTTTAAACGAAGACCCCTGGGAACGAATTCGGACGCTGAAGCGCTATATTAAAAAGACGCCTTTTTCAATGCTGCTCAGGGCGCAAAACCTGGTGGGATACCGGAACTACGCCGATGATGTTGCCAAGGCCTTTGTCGACCGGGCGGTCGCTAACGGGATGGATGTTTTCAGAACCTTTGACGCCCTCAATGACTACCGCAATTTTGAAACCGTGGTTCCGGTCATCAAGGAGTGCGGCAAACACTTCCAGGGCTGCATCTGCTATACCATGACCGAACCGCGGATGGGCGGCGAGGTTTACAACATCGACTATTATGTTAAAAAAGCCAAAGACCTCGAGGCCATGGGTGCCGACAGTATCTGTATCAAGGATATGGCCGGGCTGATAGCGCCCTATGACGCCTATGCCATTGTCAAGGCCCTGAAGGAGAATGTCAAACCGCCGATCCACCTGCACAGTCATTTCACATCGGGCATGTCGCCCATGAGCCATCTCAAGGCCATCGAAGCCGGGGTTGATATAATTGATACCGTCATGGCGCCTTACGCCTACCGCACCTCCCATGCAGCCATCGAACCGCTGGTAATGACCCTGCTGGGCACCAACCGGGACACCGGCTTTGACATCAAGCATATGGCAGCTATCAATGAAATTTTTGAAAAAGAAATTATGCCCAAATACCGGTATTTGCTGGACGACACCAAGATGGCGATCACCGACATCAATGTGCTGTTGCACCAGACCCCGGGCGGCATGCTGTCCAACCTGGTTAACCAGTTAAGGGATATGGATGCTCTGGACAAGATCGATCAGGTGTATGCCGAATTGCCGCGGGTCAGAAAAGATCTGGGGCAGATTCCGCTGGTAACGCCCACCAGCCAGATTGTGGGCATCCAGACGGTCAACAACGTTCTTTTCGATGATGAAAATGAGCGCTACAAGATGATTACCGGCCAGGTTAAAGACCTCTGCTACGGTCTTTACGGCAAAACCGCTGTTCCCATTAACCCGGAAGTCCAGAAAAAAGCCCTCAAAGGTTATGAGCGCGGTGAGGAACCGATATCCTGCCGGCCGGCCGAGGTTCTGGAGCCTGAACTGGAAAAAGCCAAAAAGGACACCGAAGGTTTGGCCGTTGATCTGGACGATGTGCTGATTTATGCACTTTATCCGGTCACCGGCAAGAAATTTTTAAAGTGGAAATACGGCAAAGAACAGCCGCCGGCAGAGGTCAGACCCCGAACACTGGAAGATGCCAAGGCGGAACTGGAGCTGCTTAAAAAGGCCAAAGCCGGGCAGCTTTTTGAGAAGCCGGCCAAAGCCGCACCGGCCAAAGGTGAAAACCTGCGCACCTTTAATGTATTTGTGGATGATGATTATTTTGAAGTCGGGGTCGACGCCATTGACGGTGCTCCCATGATCAACTATGTCCAGCCGATGCCCGGGATGGCACCGGCCTATTCAGCTCCGGCAGCAGCACCTGCCGCCACTGCCGCTGCAGCTCCGGCAGCAGCACCTGCCGCTGCAACTCCGGCAGCAGTGGCAAAAGCACCTGAGGCGGCCCCCGCACCGGCGGCTGCTGTTGAAGGCACGCCATTAAGCGCTCCGATGCCCGGCATGATTATCAGTTATGAAAAGAACGTCGGAGACTCCATCAACGAGGGGGAAACGGCGGTCATCCTGGAAGCCATGAAGATGGAAAATGCGTTGCCGGCGCCGGTCAGCGGCACTATTAAAGCCATCAACTTCAGTAGCGGGGATTCGGTTGCCAAAGGTGCGGTGCTCTGTGTAATAGGGTAACTATCAGAAGACAGAGAACAGAGGGCAGATAACAGACGACAGAAAACAGAGAACAGATGACCGAGATTGAGTTGATCCTATTTATCTGTCTTTTGTTCTCTGACATCTGCCTTCTGGCATCTGTCATCCGTAATCTGTTTTCTGTTCTCTGTCATCTGTCCTC
>JBATKU010000186.1:0-5730 GCA_049669725.1 Desulfobacterales bacterium | reverse complement strand
TCATGATGGAGAATTACCGTTACGAGAATTTTTTGATCTGATGCCAATATAGCCTCCTTTGTCAGTTGTCAAACGAAGATCTAAATAATTATCCGTACCATAAAAAAAGATGACCCGGATGTCAATTTTGAAAATTAATCAGCCAATACCGAATAACTGATGACTGCTAAATAACCTATAGGCCAATTGGTAATTCGCAAGGAGGATATAGAATGGGCAAGGAACCTGCCACCGACGCAGACATGCGCAGCACGGTGTTCGATTATGAGTGGAAGGAAGTCGGCCAGGAGCGGGGCGGGCCGATTCCCGGCATCAAAGAGAAATTGCTGGCATCAGATCCGGAAACCGGCGCCTACTCGCGCATCGTGATTTTTGAGCCAGGCTTCCAATTTGACAAACCACTGCAGCACGCCTTCTGGGAGGAACTTTTCCTTTTGGATGGTCACATGATCGATTATGGGACGGACAAAATTTATACCAAAGGCTATTATGCCCTGCGCCCGGCTGGAGTGGTTCACGGGCCCTTCGGCACGGAGATTGGCTGTACACTGCTGGAAGTAGTATGGTACGATAAAAATTACTACCTGACTTCCACGAAATCGGCGTCCAATGGCGGACAGGTGTAAAATTCCAGATAGCGAAATTCTTGATCGGAACGATTAACGGTCATATGCTTTTCACCGGCGGCAATGTGAAATACTGATCCGGCCTTAAAAGGATAATCTTTTCCCTCAACAATCTCCACCGCTTCACCGCAGATGGCAATTAAGATGGACTCCCGCGTTTTGTGATAATGATAGGGAATCTGTTTGCCGGCAGGAAGTAGCCCCAGGATGCCCCCCAGATCTTTGGCACCGTCAGTGTCAGTTAATATTTCGGGGCGAAATATTTGACCGGGTTCGGGATTTTCTGCATTAATATAGTCCTCAACCTCGAAGATTTTCATTACGGTTCTCCATGTTTCATACGTATTTCTTCATCCTCCGGTGGTGCTTTGATGACAAGGCCCCTTAAGGATTCCGTATCACTTATATTATAGGTCGTGTGCGGTTCTCCGGCCCCCACGAACACAACCGATCCGGGGCCGATTTCTCTTTTTTCTTCGTCGGTTTCGGCCATCCCCCTGCCGGACAGTACATAAATAACCTCTTCTTGATCCGGATGGTTGTGGCGCTCATGAACGCGGCCCGGCAGCCATTCGGTTATTTTGACTTTTATCTTCTTTGAACCAACCGTGTGGGGCGCGACCAGCTCCTTGGTCAGTCCCCATGCTACTTTTTCAAAGTCGATATCATCTTCCATTAGTATTTTTGCCATACCAGTTCTCCTATACTTAATGTCTCTAAATTTCTATAACGCCGTTGGCGTGAAAAATACAGGGTATTTGTTCCATGCATGAGTTTCGCCTCAATCATGGAACAATGGAATAGTGGAATGATGAAATATTGGGTTTTCTAAGGATGTAATCCATTTTAAACTTTATTTTTAAGGCGAACATTGACATTTTTCCAATATTCCAGTATTCCATCATTCCAGTTGGGGCGCAGCCCCTAACCTGTTATTCGATGAATTCGGCGGCCCACTCGAGATCCAGTGCCGCCAGACAGGCTTTCGTCGGCATGCCATCCGCGCTCCACCCCATCATTTGATAATATAGTTCTCTGGCTTCCCTGTGATTTTCCGGATCGATCTTCACATCTTTTAAAGGTCCTTCCGAACGGGCTGTATGAAAACGTTCCGGCAGCCGATCATCTTCATGGGTGAATCCCTCCCGCAAATTGAATATGCGCATCAGCGTTATGCCGCGTTTGACCGCATTCATCAGCTTCCAGGATGTCACCGGCCAACCGGCAACTGCCTCCACCGCCGTTCTGAATTCAGTGATGTTCCAGGGCATAAAGCTGCAGACGCCCAGGTAATTGAACATACCTTTGTAAAGTCCCAGCTCATATTCCATGCGGGTCTTGCGTGGGCTCAACTCGGTGGGCGGAAGTTCCTCAGCGCGGTGGATCCGATCCCAGTTATCCATTTGGCCGATAAGCACATTGTCGATCAGACCCGTTACGTGGTCGGCTCCGGTGGCATGGATGCTGTAATGAATACTGAGGCCCTGGTTTAAGCGCGGTTCGTGATAGGGAAGTTCTAAGCCTTTGACCTGCATGGCATAGTTGATTGAATCCTGGCCGATGATTTCGGCTGCTTTTTTTGACCCCTGGGCCAGTACATCGCCAATGCCCCGCCGCCGAGCAATCTGTTCCACCAGCTCCAACATGGCTTCAGTGTTGCCGAAGTTGAGTTGCAGCCCACCGACATCTTCCGAGGTTAATAAACCGTTTTCAAAGCATTCCATGGCAAATGCCACGGTCGCGCCGGTTGAAATCGTATCGATGCCAAAGCGATTGCAAATTTCATGGGCCTTGCAAATGGCCGGCAGGTCTTCAATCAACAGGTTGGACCCGAAGGAGGCCAGGGTCTCGTATTCCGGACCGCCATAGATAGAGTCAATCGGCCAGGGTGAATCGGTGATCTTGATTTTTTTCTTGCATCGGATGGGGCAGTTAAAACACCCCCCCATGCCCACACCGTATTGGTCCATGAGTGCGACCGCACTAATTTTTTCCACATTCGGAAAGCTTCCACCGGAATAATTGCGCACCGGCAAATTGCCGACGGCCTCAAACGCATCCATGGCGCCTCCGGTACCGTATGGTATAAAAGGGCTTGATTTGTACCTGTCCTTCATGATGCGATTCAAGGCCAGGATCCTTTCATTATCCGCTGCTGCCGGACGTTGGCTGCCTTTAACAACAACCCCCTTTAGATTTTTTGAGCCCATTACCGCGCCCAGGCCACAGCGACCGAAAGCATGGCTGCAATCGGCCATAATATTGGCCAAGGGCACCATTTTTTCCCCGCTGGGTCCGATCAGTGCCGTACGGTATCTTTTTTGGCCGATATTGTTTTGAAACCATGCCATGGCCTCCCGAACTTCAGCACCCCAGATTTTGCGGGCATCGCGGATTTGCACTCTGTCATCATAAATCCAGAGATAGACCGGTTTTGTTGACCGGCCTTCGATGATGATTCCATCGTAGCCAGCCCGGCGTAATTCGGCACCCCACATACCGCCGGCTTCGGCCTCGCCGCAGGCTCCGGTAAGGGGGGATTTGGCGCCCACGCTGCAACGCCCGGATCCGATGATTTTGTGGCCGGTGAGCAGACCGAGGGCAAAGACAAGTTTGTTGTCAGGTCCGAGCGGGTCCGCATGGGGGGGGATTTCCGTCAGAAGGGTATGCATGATGATGCCCCGTCCCCCCAGATATTGTTTGTAAAACGACGGATCCGGTCGATCGATCGCAATTTCATTTCTTTTCAAATTGACGCGCAGCAGTTTTCCTGAATATCCAAAATGCGTCATTGTGATTCATTCCTTTTTTTTAACAAGCCAATTCAGCATTATACACAAATTCCCTATCGTGTAAACCTCGCACAAAGATGCCAAAGAATTTTTGCTTGACAAACGATGTGCTTATCGATAATTGCTCTACACAGATGAGCACCTATTGCACAAATGTTCACATTAACCTTATGCTACACAAAGGAATCAAGTGAACAAAATCTTAATTTCCCAACCGATTGACGAAGCCGGCATGCAGATCCTCGAAGGTCGGGCTGAAATTATCATCAGTCCCGAACCGACCGAACTGATACTGGGGGATCTGATGAAAGACGCCGATGGCCTGATTATCCGCACCGCGGGACAGGTCACCCGTCACATGCTTGAGGAAGCCAGCCGCCTTAGAGTAATTTCCCGGACCGGCGGAGGCCTAAACAACATAGATATCCAGGCCGCGACGGATCACAACGTGGTGGTCTGCGGCGTAAAGGGCCCGCAGGATCGTCTCGTCGCCGAACATACGGTGTTTTTTATGGGGGCCCTGGCCAAACGTTTTTTTTATCTGGATGCCCAGACCCGCAAGGGGAATTTCAAATCACGGTTTGAGTATCAACCCCAAGGCCTCAGCGGAAAACGGCTCGGGTTAATCGGCCTAGGACGTATTGGCAGTCTGGTTGCCGCGATGTGTAGCCGGATATTTGAGATGGAAGTGTGGGCCTTTGACCCCTATGTTGACCCAAAAAGCTTGCAAGATACGGGGGTGGTTCTGCAAAATGATATAACCGCTGTAATCCAGACAGCGGATTTTTTATCGCTGCATGTCCCCCTTGCTGACGCAACCCGGGGGTTAATGGGAAAAGATCAATTTGATGTGATGAAACCCACGGCCTTTATGATCAACACTTCCCGTGGTGAGGTCATTCAGGAAGACGCCCTGGTGGATGCCCTCAATCATAACAAAATTGCCGGAGCGGCCCTTGATGTGTTTGAAACAGAGCCTCCGGATGCCCAGAATCCCCTTTTTCAAATGGAAAATGTGATTCTAACGCCCCACGCGGCAGCGCTGACCAAAGATGCGGTGGCTCAGTTGGCTGAAGGGTCGGCCCAAAATGTGCTCAATGTTCTGGAGGGTAAAAAACCATCTTATAGCCCCAACTGGGAAATTGTTCAGGCCAAGAAAGCTTAAACGTCAGGTACCTTATAATCAAGCTAACGTCTAAATACCAATAATCATTTAAGAAAGTGAGGTAAAAAATGTCTGAAGAAATGTGGACGTATGCAATGGAAGAAATGTCCTACCCGGATGTACAGGAAATTCTCAAAACAACCGATGTGGTGCTGATACCCATTGGAAGCCAGGAAAAACACGGTCCTCATATTCCCCTGGCCTGTGACTCGATTGCAACCATCGAAACAACCCAGAGAGCTGCCAAAAAAGCAAAAGTACCTTATACCCCCCTGATTCCGGTAGGGTATTCTCCCCATCACATGGGGACTGTAAACGACGGTATCGGAACCTTAACGTTCAGCGGGGAAACGCTTCGAAGAATCGTTTATGAAATCGGCCGCAGCCTGATTTTTCACGGTTTCAACAAGCTGATTTACACCAGCCAGCATGCCTCCAATACCAAGGTTGTTGATGAAGCCCTGCGCCGTTTGCGCTATGAAACCGGTTGCTTCTGCGCCTGGTATATGACGCCGACGGAACGCAAGACCCAGGTGATCAATGACCTCTTGCAGGAAAAAATTGCCTGGCATTCCGGCGAGATGGAAACAGCCCAATGCCTGGCCCATGACGAATCCTGTGTGCACATGGAAAGAGCCAAGGCCCAAAAGGCCCATGCTCCCGAGTGGCTGGGACCCGCATTTGCCAAAACCGACGGTGTGCCCACTGTGATTTTTCAGGGAACCGAAAATATTTTCATTCCCATGGAGCACCATGAGTACGCCGCCGATGCCACCATCGGCGATCCGCATCTGGCCAGCAAGGAGCAGGGTGAGAAAATTTTCGATAGGGCTTCGGATAACCTGGCGGATTTTGTGGCCGAGATTGCCAAGATCAAGATCGAAATAAAGGAGCGCAACTACGACTTCAGGGCTTATTAGAAAAACCCTGACGCCAAACGTCAAACGGGAACCGCTCATCGTTCAAAACACTCTATATTACAGGGAAAACCACCGATGAGACTTAAGGATAGGGTCGCTTTTATTACCGGAGCCTCGGGCGGACTAGGGAAACATTTTTGCAAAGCCTTTCTAAAAGAGGGTGCCAGGGTTTGCGTGACAGATGTCAGCGCTGAAATGGTCGACAGCGCGGTGGCCGCCCTGGAGGC
>JBATKU010000185.1:0-1772 GCA_049669725.1 Desulfobacterales bacterium | reverse complement strand
CAAGCTGGATGGTGTTGTCTGTCAATCCCTTTAACGTGTCGATCAGAAGGGTTGCTCCTTTCACAGCCAAACGATCATGAAGATCCCCGGCGGTATCATCCGGCTTAATAGTTTCACGAACGCTGAGCAGGAGATCACCGGTGTCAAGTTCCTTTTCCATCATTTGGGTGCAAACACCGGTTTCTTTTTCACCGTTGATCACGGCCCACTGGATCGGGGCGGGACCGCGGTATTTGGGGAGCAGGGAGGCATGAACGTTGATCGTTCCCATACGGGGCAGTGCCAGTAGATTTTCGGGCAGGATCCTTCCGAAGGCGATGACGACTAAAAGATCGGGTTTCTGCTGGGCGATTAAATCGTTAAATTCGGTGGTCTTGATCGATGCCGGTTGCAATACGTGATATCCCAGATCGAGCGCTGCTGCCTTCACTGCCGGTGGTGATACCTTGCGACCCCTTCCTCTGGGGCGATCCGGCTGGGTGACAACCGTGGCGATATTATGGCCGTTGTCATGCAAGGCTTTTAAGGCCGGTACCGCAAACGTCGGTGTGCCCATGAATATGATACGGAACTTCTTCTTCACTTTGAACCTTTAGATTTCTTTCATCCAAATTAGGAAATGGGTTCACTTATGATTCCGAATGCGGAATTCGGAATGTGGAATGTGGAATTAAAAAAGGAAAAAATCCAATTTTAAAGCGCTTTTTCATTTCAAGCTCAATTGCTTTTTCACCCGGCGTTTATACATTTGTCTTTTCAAGGAACTTATTCGCTCTATAAACAGGGTGCCGTTCAAGTGATCGATTTCATGCTGCAGCACAATCGCCAACATTCCTTCAGCATCCAGGCGGATGGGATTACCCTCTCTATCATGACCTTCGACCGAAATAAATTCTGATCGTTTCACATCCGCTCTAAAATCAGGAACACTGAGGCATCCTTCATTCTCCGATATAATCTGGCCCTCCTGGGTGATTATTTTAGGATTGACCAAAACTTGCAGCGCGCGGCTTTCTTCGCGGGGCGAAATATCATAAATCAATACGCTCTTATCCCAGCCGACCTGAATTGCCGCCAGCCCGATGCCCGGCGCTTCATACATGGTATGGGCCATGCCGTCGATCATCTCCTGGACCTTCCCGTCGATATTGTCCAACGGTGTGGTCGGCCGGCTCAGGGTTTTATTCGGATATGTTAAGATATCAAGTTTGCTCATAATGTTTTTTTTTTTGGTGTTCTCAGTTATATTGCTTATGAGCTTATCAATTTACGAACTACTTTTCGTTATTCGTTATTTGCCGACGGTTGCTGCCTTTGAGATTCTTTACCCTGATAGGATATCTGGCGTATATTCACGCTGAGAAGCACTGCTGATGCAAAACCGGCGATGATTACCGGAAAGACCTGAATGGCATGATTTGCCAGGGTGAAACCGGCCGCATCTTTAGCTGTGACACCAAATAAGGAGAGTGCAAAAACACCACCTGCCTCCCAAAGTCCCCACCAGCCGGGAACCGACGGCAATGAAATAAAAAAACAAACAATCACCATAACGGTTGTCATTTCGAGATACGTCAGGTTTAGGCCCGGACTGCCGAGTGAAAATAAATAATATGAGAAAGCTGCCAGTCCCCAGATAAGAACGGAGAGAACAGCACAGTATAACACTTTTTTCGGGTATCGAATCAGGGTGAAACCCCGGGCAATGTTTTTCAGTATATGGATGACCGGATCACAGATTTTTTTTCTAACCGATGACTTGAATTTTTCTC
>JBATKU010000184.1:0-1901 GCA_049669725.1 Desulfobacterales bacterium | reverse complement strand
AACTGGCCATGTACAAACTTCCCGAGCGCCTCGAAGTCGTCGCCGAATTTCCCGCCGTGGGTGATTCCGGGAAAGTAAACAAAGAAACGCTGAAGAAAGAAATTGCGGAAAAAGTAGCAAGAGGTGATTAAAATAAAGGAATGGATTCGTTTTTTATTAAAATAGAATCCATTCATTTTCTATATCAGAAATACAGGGCCACTTTACATTTCTGTGTGGCACCCAATAAATTTTTAACCGCGTAACGCAGGATAATTTATGCCAAAATCAGTTTTAGTCATCTCCACCCTGGACACCAAAGGGCAGGAGACATTATATCTCAAGGACAAATTGAGTGCTATCGGTCTTGCGCCGCTTGTAATGGACATCTCCGGTCGCGGAAGCGATATTTCCGGCATCGACATCCCCGCGGCCCGGGTGGCGGAGGCGGGCGGCGCCGATTTTGAAGAAATGAAAAGTTCCCGCGACCGAACCCGCATCACCAACATCATGATGGCCGGCGGTTCTCGCCTGGCGGCGGATCTTTTGGCCGGGAACAAACTGGACGGTGTAATCGCTCTGGGGGGATCTACGGGTTCTCTGATGGGCTCCGAGATAATGAGGTCCCTGCCCTTTGGGATTCCCAAGGTGATGATCTCATCTACAGCCGCTCTGCCCGGTCTTTCCACCCGCTACATCGGAACCGGCGATATTGCTCTCTTCCATTCGGTGGTCGAGATATCCGGTGTCTCCGATCTACTTAAAAATGTCATGGATCGGGCAGCCCACGCCCTGGCCGGAATGGTTGCCGATGATATCGCATCTCCGAAAGCGGGAAAAGGCAAAGCCATTGCCCTGACCATGCTGGGCCCCTGTGAAAAATGCGCCAGTGCGGTGCGGGTTGCCCTGGAAACAAAGGGCTATCAAATCATCGGATTTTCAGCGGCCGGCATTGGCGACCGCGCCATGGAGGACATGATCGCCGAAGGTTTCTTCAAGGGTGTCATTGATCTGGCGCCGGGCGGTGTGGGTGAACACCACTTCGGATTTATGCGGGATGCTGGCCCCAACCGTTTGGAAACCGCCGGCAAATTGGGCCTGCCCCAGATTGTTTCCACCTGCAGTGTAAACCACATGACCCCGGCCCGATCCAAGTATAAACCGGAATTTCATGATCGGCGCAAGTTCGATCTGGATAAATTGCGCACCTGGATCCGGCTGGCACCCGAGGAATTAAAAGAGGTGGCCGGTGTCTTTGCGAAAAAACTGAACCAGGCCAAAGGACCGGTAGTCATCCTGATCCCCCAGATGGGGTGGTCAGCAGCGGACTTACCCGGCAATGACACCCATGACCCGGCCGAAGATCAATTGTTTACCCAGGTGCTGCGGGAAAAACTAAAGCCCGATGTCCAAATAATAGAAATTAACGCCAACATGGAAGATCCCGAGTTTGCCAAAGCAGTGGTTGAAAATGCATTGAAAATATTTTAAAATAGGGCACCCCGGTGAAATATGCTATGCATTTCACAGGGCAGGCAGATTTGCACAGATTAACACGGGTATCAGGCAATCAATGCTTTCAATATTTTTGGAGATAATTATCAATCCGTGTGATCCGTGTTCATCCGTGTCCCCTAATAAAATAGACAAGAGGAAGTTATGCCTAAAAGACTAGTCGTCGGAATATCCGGTGCCAGCGGGGTAACCTATGGCGTCAGATTATTGCAGGTACTTAAAGAAACAGACTATGAAACCCATTTGATTATTTCAAAATCCGGTGAACTGAATATTGAAATCGAAACGGATTATGATCCTGCTGAAGTAAAGGCTATGGCCGATTTTGTTTACGACCACAAAAACATGGCGGCATCCCTTGCCAGCGGTTCCTTTTTAACCGCAGGCATGGTGGTGGTGCCGTGCAC
>JBATKU010000183.1:0-4662 GCA_049669725.1 Desulfobacterales bacterium | reverse complement strand
GGTTGTTTTAGCAATTTTTTCAGCCCTCTGGAGCTGGGCCCGTCCGGTTGCTATGTTTCCAAGAATCTCAGATAGTCGATCGCCTTTTTCAAGATCTGTTTTGGCCGTACTGAGGGAACTGTCAGCTCTTTTAAACCAGGTGGGCGCGAGGACATTTACTTGATTTTTACGGGCCATGGCAATGTCGCTGTCAAGTTGATTGATAAGCTGTTGCGGGCTTTCTGCTTTAGAGATCGTTGCCACCTCCAGCTGCTGTCGGGCACAGGCTGTCAACACCAAAACGGCAGCCGACAGCAAGATCAAGATCAGGTTGGTTTTATTTCCCAATGCGCAGTTCATTTTTTTCTCCCCTCCTTAATCGCCTATAAATACACATTTGATATACCTGTATTCAACCCAAACGGTTCCGTGCCGGATAACAGGCCTGGGAATAAATTGGGTTTAAAGTTGCCTTTTTACTCCGACATTTCAAATTAGAACATAAAAATTTTTGTTTTTCAACCTGGCAAGTCTAAAGACCAGAAAAAATTAAACCCGGCGGATACCAGTCGGATGTACTTTGACCTCCCAATCCCCAACGTGATATGATTACAAATTATCTCAAAAATGAAAACGAAAAATAAAAATACCACAGCCTCTTCTGACGGTGTCCCTAAAAGCCGCTGTTTGTCCTGTGGGACATCGGAGAATATGGACCGGCGAAGATACTGCTCGGTCGAATGCCGGCAACAGCTTCGATATCATTTAAACCTCAGAACAGGTTTGCTGAGAGCTTTGAACACAAGATATGCGACCTTTTATTTTACTGATATCATTATAATTTTAGATGTCTTACCCTACGGTTCAGCCGAACTGTTCAGCTATATATTTCCGCGGACTTCGGACTGTAAGCCAGTTGATGATTTTTGTACCCTGTCCAACATATTAGGCAATGCCTGGTGGGCGGAAAGAAATCGCACCAATAAACGCTACATTGCCACCCGCTTCTTGCTTGAGAAAGCCATAAATAAAAATACAGATTCAGCGCCGATCAAACCGGTGGAGGTTAAAGAGCCTGCCAAGCTTAAAAAGTCATTAATGTTCCTAAAGCTTCAGAAATCGGATTTGAATTCCCCGGGACTTCAACGAAAAATAAAGTCCGCTTACCGCAAACAGGCCATGAAACACCATCCAGACCTGGGTGGTGATGCGGCCGGCTTTAGAAAACTTCATGATGCCTATGAGCAAATAATCAGATGGTCTGAGAATCCTGTTTTTATCAGACGTCGCGGTTTTCCGGACAAATGGTTTTATGATGGTGGCACGTTGAGGTGGGTGCAGCCCGCACCAGGTTGGCTAAAAAGCTTATAGCTCACAGCTCATAGCTGATAATCTAATCGGAAAATTCGATTAAAACTATGAGCTGGATCTCTTTTGGGAAAAATCTTCGAAGGCTTTGAAAAATTCGGGGGTTGTGCACAGCAGACTCTGGTTGCGATTTTCCAGTTCAATGGCTGTCTCAAAGGAGGCTGCGTCCTGGTTTTGATTGAGGGTTTCTTCGGAAAAAGGGTCATTTCAGCTTTCAACCGCGGCGGCAACCATCGCTTTCACATTCTCCAGTTTGGCGTTGGCCGGTATATCGCAGCCGGACTGCAGAATAAAACCCTCGGGGCCAAGTTCCCGGATCAGCCGGGTGCAATAGGCATAGACATTATCCGGAGTGTCCAGAAATAGCATGGAGGCCGGCACGTCTCCCATAATACACATGTGGTCACCGAGCACTTTCTTGGCCTGGAATATATCGGTTTCACCATCGAGCGCCATAATGCACCTGCCCATTGGAAGCTCTTTGAAACATTCAAGCTCCCGGGTCCAGTTCGAATCCAGATGGAGCAGGGCAATTAAGCCGGCATCAACTACTTCGCCAACCAGCCTGCTAAAATAAGGCCAGACAAAACGCTGCCACATTTCAGGGGATAACATGCATGGGGCCGCCTGCCAGCCACCGACCCAGACCAACGGGTAGCCGCGTTGTTTGGCACGCCGGATGCCGTTGCCGGCCAGGTGCGGGACGATGGCTTCCATGGCGGCGATAACCTTTTCGGGGATATCAAATAAATCCATGGAAAATTCCATCAACGAGCGAGACCCGCAAAGCAATTCATAAGGGGTGGTCACATCGCCGCCGCTTAAAACCGGTACACCCTCTCGGTGCCATGCTTTTTGGGCATCCGGTGATTTCCTCCGGGGCGGCAAATATTCATCCGGCACTTCATGAAAAATTCTTTGCGTTAAAAATGCTTTCGAGTACGCCGGCCAGCCCCTGCTTAAAATGAGATCATAGTCATCCCTCGTCATCAGCTCCGACTCAACGACCTGCCACATTTCGTCTTCGGGCAGGTCAACACCCGGTACACTGACCTTTGACATGTAGTCATAGCACAGACCGTAGGGCCAAAATGACCCATAGTTGACGGCATCACCGTCGCCGACCATTCTAAAAGCCTGGATCATGGTATCAAGGTTTTTGGTGGGAGAACTCAGAAATTCAGCCATTTGAGTGCGGGTCACATAGGCGGCAAAACCGGAGTATTCCAGAACCACCGGCGTGCGATCAGGTTTTTTCAGATCAACGGCCGTCAGGATGCGGTTGAGGCGCTGGCTGTAAAGCGTGCTGTTTCTCATCTTCTGAGGCCTTTATCTGGTTGTAGCCGATGTGGAGCCGGATGCCGGGAGATAGAATCGCAGGGCATAATCCCTGACCATGCGGTCAGCACAGAAGCGCCAACCCAGAATTTGCATGGAATCCTTGACCCGCTTCACCCATTTGTGGGGAATCCCGCTGTCATTGCGCTCGTAGTACAGCGGTATAACCTCTTGCTCCAGAGTTTGATACAGAAATTCGGAGTCTCGACGGGACTGCTCCTGGAGATCACTGTGCATACCCCCGTGACCAATGGCAAACCCGTTGCGGCCGTTAAACGCTTCGTTCCACCATCCGTCAAGAATTGAAAAATTCAAACCGCCATTGAGAATGACCTTCTGTCCGCTGGTACCGCAGGCTTCCAGCGGCCGCCGGGGGGTGTTCAACCACACATCCACTCCCTGAACCAGGTGGCGGGCCACGTTATAATCGTAGTCTTCCACAAAAACAATCCGTCGTTTGAGTTCCGGCTTATTGCCATACTCAATGATGCGCTGCAATATCTTTTTGCCCTCGTCGTCACGGGGGTGGGCCTTGCCGGCTAAGATAATCTGAAGCGGCCGATCCGGATCGGTTACCAGGCTGATCAGCCGTTCGGGCTGGGATAAAATTAAGTCCCCCCGTTTATAAGTTGCCAGTCGCCGGGCAGAGCCAATTGTCAAAATATTCGGATCAAGGATCTGATCGATTTCCTGAATGGTTTCTTGATGCCCAATCCGTTCGGCCCGGCGGAACAACCGCCGCCGGACAAAATTAATCAGCCGCATGTTGAGGATCTGGTGGTTTTCCCACAATTCGCCGTCATCGATGTCAGCCACCTTTTCCCATATGTCCGCGTGTATCATTCGGGTGGGCCAATTGTGGGCTAGCCGTGTCTCAAACAACTTGTGCATTTGAGGGGCAATCCAGGAGAGCACATGAACACCGTTGGTAATGTGGCCGATGGGGACCTCAGCCTCAGGCCGATTCGGAAAGAGCCCGTGCCACATTCGCCGGCTGACATCGGAGTGTAAGGCCGAAACGCCGTTGGCGTGCCGTGAGCCCTTCAGGGCCAGGACCGTCATGCAGAAGGGCTCATTCATATCTTCGGGATTCACGCGACCCAGGGCCATAAATTCTTCGTGTGACAGATCTATCTTTTCCCGGAAAACTCCCAGATGCTCTTCCACCAACTCCGGAGCGAAGCGGTCATGTCCGGCTGGTACCGGCGTGTGCGTTGTAAATACGGTATAAATAGCCACCCGGCGCAGCGCACGGTCAAAGGGAATGCCGTCGTCCTGCATCAGCCGGCGGACTTCTTCAAGAATAGCAAAGGCACTGTGGCCCTCGTTTAAATGTAATACGCCCGGGAATATATCCAGGGCCTGTATGACACGCGCACCGCCGATGCCCAACAGGAGTTCCTGCCGAATCCGTGTGCGATCGTTTCCGCCGTATAGGCGGGAGGTCAGCATCCGGTCCTCATCCGTGTTGCCCTCAACGTTTGAGTCGAGCAAAATCAGCCGCACCCGGCCGATCTGAAGCTGCCAGCACATGGCCGCAAGGACGCCGTCCCGGGTGTCAATGCGGACGATCAACGGTTGGCCGTCCGCCAGGGTTAAGGGCTCCAGCGGTAACTGTGTTCGATCCAGGTCAACATATTCTTCCTCCTGCCATCCCTCGCTGTTCAAGCGCTGGATGAAATAGCCCTGGTGATATAAAAGACCGATCCCGATCAACGGTATTCCCAGATCGGACGCACTCTTGAGATGGTCACCGGCCAGAATTCCCAATCCGCCGGAATAAATCGGAAGGGATTCGTGCAGGCCGAATTCGGCTGAAAAATAGATAACCGGTCGATTCCCAAGATTTCCGCAATGGATGGCGCCCCAGGTCTGCGGTGCTGTTAAATATTCATTCAACCGGCGAAAGGCGTGGTTTATACGGCTGTGAAGCACCAGCTCCGATGCGCGCTGTTCGATCTGCTCCGGACTGATCCG
>JBATKU010000182.1:0-1598 GCA_049669725.1 Desulfobacterales bacterium | reverse complement strand
TCTGCTCCAGGGTAATCGGTTTGATGGGTGATAAAATGACGTTATCGTCTTTGCCGGACGCCCGCATGTTGGTCAGTTTTTTTTCTTTACAGGGGTTCACATTGATATCCTGCCCCCGGTTGTGTTCACCGATGATCATTCCTTCATAAACCGAATTACCGGGTACTGTAAAAAGCCTCCCCCGGGGCTCCAGGTTGAATAAGGCATAAGCGACGGCATTGCCGGAACGATCGGCCACAATGGAGCCGGTAAACCGGCTGGGGCAGTCTCCCCGGTACTGCCCGTAACCGTCGAACAGCGAATTCATGATACCGGTTCCCCGGGTATCGGTCAGAAACTCATCCCGGTAGCCGATCAAGGTTCGGGCGGGCACTGAAAATTCGATTCGCACCCGGCCTTTACCGTTATTGACCAGATTGGTCATTTTGCCCTTGCGCAGTGACAGTTTTTCGGTCACCACGCCCAGAAAGCGTTCTTCACAATCAACCATCAGCCGTTCGATGGGCTCGAGCCTTTCACCATTTTCGTAGCGGTAGATAACCTCAGGTCTGCCGACACAAAATTCAAAGCCTTCCCGACGCATGGTCTCGATAAGAATGGCCAGCTGAAACTCCCCCCGACCCAGGACCAGGATGCTGTCCTGCGCTTCGGTTCGCTCAACCCCGATGGCAACATTGATCAGGGTTTCTTTTAAAAGGCGCTCCCTGATGCGGCTGAACTGGATGTACTTACCCTCCCGGCCGCCTAACGGTGAGTCGTTGAAAGAAAAGGTCATGGAGACCGTGGGTTCATCCACGCGGATCCGGGGCAGGGCTTGGGGGCTTTGCTGGTTGCAGATGGTATCGCCGATCTTGACATCCTCAATGCCTGCCAGCACCACGATATCTCCAGTCTCAACTTTAAGGGCGTCCTTTAATAGCATGCCCCGGTAAACCTGGAGTTTGGTCACTTTAAGCGGCAAATTGCGGCCGTTTTCGCCGATGCAGACCAGACTGTCGTTGGAAGCGGCCGTTCCGTTAAAAATTTTCCCGACAGCCAGCCGCCCCAGATAGTCCGAATAGCCCAGATCCGATACCAGCATTTGAAACGGTGCTCCGGGATCGTAAGTGGGACCGGGAACCTTTTCGAGGATCGTATCGAAAAGGGGGTGGAGGTTTCTGCCCTCTTCCTGCGGGGTTTTCATGGCGATACCATCCCGGCCGACAGCGTAAAGTAAAGGAAATTCAAGCTGCTCATCGGTAGCGTCCATGTCGATCAACAGGTCGTAAATCTCATCCAGTACTTCTTCCGGACGGGCGTCCTGCCGATCGATCTTGTTGATCACCACCATGATTTTAAGGCCGGCGTCCAGGGCCTTTTTTAAAACAAACCGGGTTTGGGGCAACGGGCCTTCCGAGGCGTCCACCAGCAAAATTGCACCGTCGGCCATGGACAGGGCCCGCTCGACCTCGCCGCCGAAGTCTGCATGCCCGGGCGTATCGATGATGTTGATCCGCACCCCTTTCCAAACCACCGAACAGTTTTTGGCTGCAATCGTGATACCGCGTTCTTTTTCAAGCTCCATGGTATCCATGAGCCGTTCGTCCATCTCCTGGTCA
>JBATKU010000181.1:0-1513 GCA_049669725.1 Desulfobacterales bacterium | reverse complement strand
CATCAAACAGCTCTGGTCTCAGTGCAATTTCAAGTCTATATGGCATTAACTTAAAAATACCCGTGCAATATCATTGTAGAACACATAGATCATCAACAGTATCAATACAAATATCCCTGCCTGCTGTGAAATCTCACGCACCCTTACACTTACCGGACGACCCTTGACCGCCTCAATAAAAAAGAAAAGTAAGTGGCCGCCGTCCAAAACCGGTATGGGAAGAAAATTTAATATGGCAAGATTTATGCTAATCAAGGCAATGAAAAAAATTAAATTGACCACCCCTTCTTTGGCCTGCTGTCCCGCCATCTGTGCGATCATTATAGGACCGCCCAGTGTTTTTGGCGAAACAGTCCCCTGAAAGAGCTTTACGACCCCTTTTATGGTCAGAGCGGTGATTTGATAGGTCTGGATGAAACTCTCTGATAAGGCCTGAAAAAAGTTCAGATCTTTTCGAAATACCTCGCCTGAAGCTGTAATGCCGATGACATAACGATCCACATCTTCATTAAATATATTTTTAAATTGTTTCACTTCCGGCGTAACGTTTTTGGTGAGAATCGTATCACCGCGAAGCACGGATATCTCGAGCGCTTTACCTTTGCTCGCCATAATTGCATTGGCCATATCCTCCCAGCTTGAAATGTCAACGCCATCGATAGATACGACGAGATCATCCTTTTTCAACTCCGCCATGTAAGCGGGTGTGCCTTCATTTACATCTCCGATGCCGGGTTTTAATATTAAAAGGCCTGAGATTTGAAAAATACCGAAAAATATGATCAGCGCCAGCAAAATATTAAAAAGGGGACCGGCCGCAACGATCAAAATCCGCTTAAAGACATGTTTATGCGTAAAGGAGATGGGTATATCCGAGGGATCTAATTCGCTGTCCGGCGACTCTCCCACCATCTTTACATATCCTCCAAGGGGTATGGCTGAAATCCGGTATTCCGTAATGCCGATCTTTTTTCCGACCAATTTGGGTCCAAAACCCAGAGAAAATTTCTCTACCCCGACACCCAATAACCTTGCCACAAGGAAATGTCCCAGTTCATGAAAAAATATCAGCACACCTAAAACGATAATCAAGGAAAATATACTAACGCTCATAATCTTTCTCTACACTCTAATTTAAAAACAGATTATTAAGTCCTAAATTTAGCGATTGTCAAGTTTGTTAATGACGTTTATCTTCTTAAATATAATACCACAAATTGAAACACTCAATTTAGGAAAGTATGTCATCATATAATAGTTTAGTCCTTTTAAATAAAATCAATTTCAAACGAGCTTCAGTAAAAATCTAAAGTATTACTCCGATTGAGCGAAAGTCAAGGATGCACTATATCAGAATTTTATCCAGGCTCAATTTGAGATCCTACAAGCCATCTCAAAATTGCAGATTACGCTCAAGGACAAGGCGCGAGCCGATGAAAAAGCGCAGCATACATGGAGAGTATGTGAGCATTTTAAAGAGGCTCGTTTAAAATCCCGTCATGCGGGGCAACAC
>JBATKU010000180.1:0-3058 GCA_049669725.1 Desulfobacterales bacterium | reverse complement strand
ATAGTAGACACGATGGCTTTCACTTTTCCGACTATAATACCCAACCCGGACAAGCCGGAATTGAATATTGACGATTTAAGATTGAAGCTTTGTGGTATCGCTCTCCCACCGGGGCGTAGGTCTTTTGCCCTATGGGCCGGAGGCCGAGGCGTAGGCGCTGCAACCCCTACGAGCCGGAGGCTTCGCTCTGTCTTTTCTATATAAAATCGATAGCATTCCTAAAATATTCAATATGGCTATGGCATAAATCATGTGCAAACATGATGTGATTTCAATAAATAGGTACTAAGCTGATCGGTTCCAGGTTAAGGGTTCAAAGGTTACAACCGATGGACACTGCTAACAATTATCACTTATACTTTCAAACCTCTCAATGCCGAATTCAGTTTTCCGATTTCCACTTCCGACTTCCGCATTCCCACTTCCCCCTTCAAAAATTCTGTCTTCTGATCAATTCATACTTCTTCGCATAACGAACGCTATTTTTTTTACCTCACGCAACGTCGCAAAGAACGCCACGAAAAACAAAGGCCAAATCTTACTCCTCGCGCCGTTGCGCCGTTGCGTGAGACATGCCTCGTTTTCTGACTTCCGCATTCCGACTTCAAAATATACCCGTCATACCCCATTGGGTGAAACGGCTTTACAAACATGGTAAAGACAGAATCCCTTTGATATGAGCTGTTTGGGGGTCTTCCAACCCGAAACGTTGAACCCCTGGCCCAGACCTGGATCATATACGAATTCCATTGATCTGACGGTCGCACCGGTTTGATGGCACTCCAAACATATTCAAAAGCAGTCGCGCCAGGGCAGGCCGGAACCGCTCAACCTTTTTTGTATTGACTACAGGCGGTTGCGATCGATTTCAAACCGCCCGCCACGCACCCGCCGTCGGATCCGACCACCAGAAAGGTAAATCCCTTGGCAATCCAACTTGCTAGAAAATCCAGTTTGGGCAATAGAATCCCGGCCGCCTTCCCGTGCCGGCGACAGGCCGCAGCCACCCTGTCCATGGCCTGCTCAAATTCCGGGTGTTCAAATTCTTGGGCCATATTCATGTTGACGCTTAAATCCAGCGGGCCGACAAACAATACATCCACCCCGGCAACCGCTGCGATTTCTTCGGCCCGCTCAACCGACTCTTTGGTTTCGATCTGAACCACGGTTAAAAGATGGTCATTGGCCTGCTTGAAATAGGTGTCAAAGTCCTGGCCGAAACCGCAGGCCCGGTTGAAACGGGCCACACCGCGGATACCTTCCGGCGGATACCGCATGGCAGCGGCCGCTTGCTCGGCTTCCCGGGCGGAGGTGACATAGGGCACCATGATGCCGGCAGCCCCCAGATCCAAAACGCGCTTGAAACGCGGGGCTTCATTCCAGGCAATCCGAACGATGGCCGGGGCATTGTAAATGCTGGCGGCCTGAATCTGTGGGATCAATTCACTGTAGTCACCGGCACCATGTTCACAATCGATCCAGGTCCAGTCGAAGCCGGCAGCTCCGATCATTTCGACGGTCAGGCTGGATCCGAGATTCGCCCCCACGCCCAGCATGACTTCGCCGGCCAACACGCGCTTACGAATAAACTGCATATGATTCTCCTTTCTTCTGATTTACCAACAATTTAATCGGGCTTTTTTATGGCCATGTCAAGGGTTTTTTTTAAGGTCAACGGGGTCCAAGGCAGCTTTACCCGTGGTTAATATAGAGGTTGATTCCGGTTAATAAATTCAACCTATTTATTAAGTAGGGCAATTGCACCAAAATACTAAACATTGAGAACGTTTAGGAGATAATCGTTGTCCCAACCAGCGCGCAATCGCTTTGCTTTTAAGCCAGCTTTCATAATAGTTTTTTCTTGATTTAGCAAGTTCAGAGCTATCTGGCGCATTATCGCAAAGTTTGCAGCTGCATTGCCTTTGCGCTTGCGACATTCATCTTCACGAAATCCGATATCAAGCTTCCAATGCAGGCCATTTTCTACCCCCCAGTGGCTGCGTACAGCTTTTCCGATCTCTTCAGCACAATTTTCCATACTGGATATATAGTAGCGGGTTTCATCACTGATCTCATCATTAACGTCTCGTTGCGACTCCACCATTATTATGGTCTTTAACTGTTTCCAGTTTTCTTTGCCTTGCAGCCAGTCAATTTCAGAAACCGTCGTATATTTTCTGGTTTCTATACGTCCATGATCACCATCGATGGTAGTATATGAATCAAATGCAATATCTTTAAAGTTATTTTGCCTGCTCTCTTCAAAAAATAGCTCAACATCTTTATTCAAGTTGCCTTGATTACCTTTGAGAGCAAAAATGTAATCAGCTCCTTTATCTATTATCGATTCAGAAATTTTAGTCTGACACCCCATTGCATCTATGGTCACAATACAACCCGTTAATTCCAAAGTTTTAATTAGCTCAGGAATCGCAGTAATTTCATTGGACTTTTCACTGGTCTTAATTTGCCCCAAACTGATTCCGTTTTCCACACACCAGGCGTTGACCATATGGATGGCGGCTTTATTAGAAGAACGATCATGGGAGCGGCGCAGCGTTTTTCCGTCGATCGGCACTACTTTGCTCTTTGATGTATTAAAGACGGATTTAACCCAGTTTAAGAAACAATTTTCAAGTTCATCTACAGATACGGCAATAAAAAACCGTCGGAAAGTATGTTGTGTCGGAATTCCATTGGGTAATTGCAAAAACTCTTTAAACCAATCATATTTGGCTTTACCATAGCTTTCAATCTCTGGCCAATTGTCAGCACCGCAGATTATGGCACATAAAGCGATGGTTACAATATCAATTAGTTTGTGATTGGTTCTACCAACAATCCGTGGATCTGTAAGTGTTTTAAAATGTTCGCTAATCTTGACCGGAGTGTCTTTTCCCATAGATGGCCTCCTCATTAAGGTTATAGGTATCCTTCTATAGGTATCAGACATTTCTCCGAAAGTCCAGTAGTATTAGATGCAATCCCCCTGGCCGGCATGACCAATTAAGTTGACAGGCGCTCCCTGTTCAGATATAAGAGCACAAATTGCCAATTC
>JBATKU010000179.1:0-3503 GCA_049669725.1 Desulfobacterales bacterium | reverse complement strand
GTTTAGTCTCATATCGTTCGGGTTTACTCCCGCATAAAACAACTCATTGACAACGACTATCGGCCCGGAAAGGACACTTAAAGCGTGGATACATATACGCTTTGGATTCAACTTGGTAATCAGGTTGCCGGCACCGTCAAAATAGAATTTATCACCAACATGATGCTGGCTGTTGCATCCATGTGACGCGACAACTTCAGCAATAATGGTTTTATTCATTAAGTCGGGTGCTTTTGACATAATATCTGCGTTCTTCGGATTACTGCGAAATAGCTCAAGTTCCTCATCGGTATATCCTAGATGTTTCTGCATAAATTTCCAGGTATCTTCATTAACTTTCATCTATTACCTCCCTTTTCAATATTTTCCAATTTGTCTAAAAGCCTCTTGATATTTTTTTGCTTTTCTTTATCTCTCAACTTTTTCTGGGACTGAGTATAGTATTGGTGATTTGTTATAATTGAGAGAGTACCCTTGTACCACTTTTCATCATCGCTGACATCGATTCCTCTTATACGCCGTCCTTCCCTCAATTTTGCATCCAATTTGAAAAAATCCTCTCTGCCGAAGTGGTCGAGATCGGCATCACAAAGGATCTTTTCAACAAGGGTTTTCGGTTCAACCGCAGGATCAGTTGCCAGTATCATCTTTTGAATTTTTTCGATTTCGTTTGTCTTATAACCGATCAATTTAAGAATTCTGCCTACCATTCGTGCAGCAATCGGCTCATTTTTATCATATTCTCTAATGTAACCGGTGTCATGAAAATAGGCCGCGGTAATTAACAATTCTCTATCGAGCTCGGAAATCTTTTCAGAGATTGCAATACCGTTGGCAGCGGCAACGACTCCTGTGGTAGGATGAAGTGTATGATTGGCATCATGATACTTAATGCCATCTGGCAGCTCATCTCTAAATAGATCCCTAATATACCCATCCACAATTTTCAGCCGGGTTGTATGAGGCTTGTAATTGAGTTTCATATCTGGTCCTGCTAAAATTTTGTATATGTCATGGTTATCTTAGGTTTTTGAAATAGCAAAAATTGCTGATACGTTGGAGGTATTTCCAACTTTTTTTAAGGCTTAATCTGAATTAATTTACGACCAAAAAGACAGCGTCTTCTATCGCATGGATCCTCCTGCACAATAAATTCAAACTTACCCTTTTCTATTTTCTTTATGGTGTACTTTCCTATATTAGTTTTACACGCAGGACTTTCTGACGGAATAAAAGTAATATCTTCTCCCTCTAATCTAATTTGGCCTTTATCTATTGGCCTTGTTTCAATTTTCTCGGCATCATAGGCGATTCTATAAGTTCCATCATCATAAAATTTAATAACGCTGGTTAACATATCATCTTTTGTATCTGGCTTCCAAATTCCAATTAAATCTTTCAAATTTGCACCAGCATCTTCGCAGACGCCGTTGCCGATTGTCCCAAGAGCCATCAAAAAAAATGCCATAAACAAAAATATAATTCTTAACCGCATATGCTCCTCCTTCCTTTACATATTGGCAGAATCTAATCTTTTTTGTTTATATTTTTTAGACAAATAATTTTGAAAACAGCCGTTACAGATTTATTGAGATTATACACACCCGCCCAAAAGTTGTGATATGCTCAAAATTAGACCCAAAAACAGGGGGTTGGCAAACCTGTGATTGCTTGCCAATATCTAAAATTTCGTAATAATTAAGATATGTTATGCATATCTCAAAGAATTAAAGCCCTTCGGCAATAAATGTACATAGCAGAAAGCACCACGACAGCCCTGAGAACTGCGCCTTATTATATTACAACTTTTTTAGGGCCTCTAAAAGTGCATAGGTCGGAGGTATCAACGTTCAAGGTCACTTGCGCCGCCACCGAACTTGTCCGTCAGGCCACAGACGTTCACGGCGTCAAGTGAACCGCCTGGTTCGGCACAACGATGTCCAGCTCATCGAATTATAAAATCAGAGTATGACCGTCAAACGAATTCAGATACAACTGTCCGGGTATTGTCACCCGTGCCCCAGACCTTTCAGGATCTCACGCATATGGTCAATATGAAATTTGACATGAAATGATCCTAAGCCCCTGATTAGCCCCTCCAGCGTCGGGTACTCCCCCAGCGGCGATTCTTTGAGTAAGGGAACATGCGCTTTTCGGTCGAGCTGTTCCCCGGATAGGCCGGCGGCAAACTCAGAGATACGATCGTATTCCTTCTCTACCTCTGAGAAGAGCTTAGCAAAGGTCATTTGGGCGCGTTTTTCAGAAAAAAAAGGGTTCTCGGCCTGAAGATCGATCATGGGCGTGCCCTGGTCCAGGAAGGCTTCTAGGATCGGCAGATAGCCCGAGCCTTCGGGTCCCGATAGGTGAGAAAGGATTTCTTTGGGAGACCATCGTCCTTCAGGCGCACGCGAGGCTGTGTTCTCATCAACACCTTCACAGACTTTCTTCAGATCTTCAATCTTCTGTCGGACTTTTTGAGCCAATTGTTCCCCGGTTAAAGTTGCCATGTGTAATTTTCCTCCATAACTCTTTTTGACTGTATGCTGTGCTATTAAGCCGAACCAGTGATTATACAGATCTGTTTATCAGGTAAATTTTAATGTTATACAGATACCCTGCCATGATCACAACTTACGCAAAATATCAGATAACAAACCTATATCTCAGGCTTTTAAGTGACACAGAAACCTTTGATCAATGGCAGGTACATTCAATCTGTGGCGTGCGAGTATACGTTTGAATATCCAAGGAAAAGGGTTTATATACTTTGTCAGGCTTTTTTCTTTTTTTGAATAATTTTATAACCAATTTGATTTAACCTATCCATAGAACTGGACATAGCATTTATGGTTTTTGCACCTTCCTTTAATGATATAGCTTTAAAGAAATAATAAGTGAGATAAACACCAGATGTTGTACCAAATTGCAGATCTTCCTTCATCTCTTTTTCTAATTGATCTTTGGCCCGATCAATAAGAAAACTCAGCCACTCAACTTGATTATCTTGGCTTTTCAGCCAATATTGAATACTTGTATATTTAGCAATAAACATCTTCCAGAGGGTATATACGGAACTTGAGGTTGCCCTTATTTCATGTCTGCGCTCCATAGCCTCAATAATTAAATCAAAATTTTTCAGGTTTTCAGATTTTCCAAACCCAAACATGTTTTTTCCGTTGTCGAATATTTTTTCACTACTTATCATCTCTTGTTAAGCAATCAATTGGACGCCCGTTATATGCTATTTCTTTGCAATCGATTTTGGTCACTAGTCTGTCTCCTCAGCTTTAAACCCCGATAGTTCCTCTTGTTTTTCAATCCTTTTTTGGTATTTGGCTAGCATTATCAGGAACTGCGGGAATCTTACCTACATGTATTAACAAACCAGTGTCAGTTGGATGGGCCGAATATTTTGATAGATACTCCTTATTTGTATCGACCACCAGCCGAACCTTGTCCGGGTGACCGAAATGACGAATCCGTTTCACCCATTTTGACTCGAC
>JBATKU010000178.1:0-2606 GCA_049669725.1 Desulfobacterales bacterium | reverse complement strand
ACATGATGTTTTCCATCGTGTTCATATTGTTGAACAACTCGATGTTCTGAAAGGTCCTGGCAATCCCTGCCCTGGCCACTTTATCCGGTTTTTTACCCAGAATGTTCTTGTCCTTGAAGAGGATTTTTCCGGAATTAGGCTGGTAAATACCATTGATGCAGTTAAAGAGGGTGGTTTTCCCGGCCCCGTTGGGGCCGATAATAGAGTAGACTTCACCTTTTATTAGTTCAAACGATATACCGTCGAGAGCCTTTATGCCACCAAACTGAATCGACAGATCTTTTACTTCGAAAAAAGCCATGGACTGATCTTTCTTTGAGGGCCAATTAAATAATTCGGAGGTTGGAGAACGTCTGGTCTCCAACCTCCTGACGGACGTCTCGCCTCATTTTTCCATCGGAATGAATTCAGTCGTGTACCAGTCGGTTAATATTGTAGTCGTACCGTCGGCTTCTGCCCGTACGAGAAAAACTTCCTGCTGTCCGATTCTGCAGAGCGGATCTTTGGGATTAAAGGGTTTGAAGCTGACGGTCCCCATGATACCGTGAAAATTCCCGATCTTTTCCAACTCAGCCACCAGTTTTTCCCGTGTGAGATCCCGGCCGCAACGTTTAAGCGCTTCGACAAACGGCTCGACATAACCGATACCGGCCATGAAAGTCATCCCCCAGCGTTCTTCCTTGGCGGCGAATTTATCAAAGGCCTCTGTTTTATATTTTGCCATCAACGGAAGTGACGGATTATTGACATCTTCCTTATTCCCGATGCCCACCTTCTTGGGATCCATCATGCCAAAACTGGCCGAAATCGTCCCGGCATAGAGCCCTTTTGTAATCGCCATCATCAGGGGATGATCACCGCAGGTGGTGGACGTCATCCACTGGGGTTCGAACTGCATAGCCTTGGCGGTGCCCTGCAGACGGGCGACATGCCCCGGTCCGACAAACAGCAGAATCGCTTCGGCCTTGGCTTTGCGGAATTTCATGATGTGCGGTTTCATGTCCGTATCGGCAACATTGACCGGGATTTCCTCAACGAGCTTCAAACCCGATTTGGCCAGCTGCTTTTGGGCCCCTTCCAACCCCTGTTTCCCGTAATCGTCATTCTGGTAAGCGATGGCAATCCGCTTGAAACCCAGGGTTTCTACCGCATACTTGCAGAGCAGCTGGGCATCGCCCAAGTAGAGCGGGTAGGTGTTGAACAGGTATTTGTTGGGCGGTTCGATCCAATGTCTGGAGCCGGCAGAGGGGCCAATCCAGGGGATCTTTTTTTCCATGAGGTAGTCTTTTACAGCCAGTCCGGGGGCGGTTCCCACGCCGGAAACCCAGGCAAACATGCCAATGTCTTCCTGGAGCTGTTTGACACCCGCTTTGGTCTTTGCAGGATTGTAACCGTCATCGAAATAGTGATGAATCAGTTTTCGGCCGTGGATGCCGCCCTCGGCATTGATCATCTTGAAGTAAGCGTCGGTGCCCCGGGCTACTGCGCCCCAGGGGGCAGCCGGACCGGTCTGGGGACCCCATTGACCGATATGGATCTCGGTGTCCGTAACGCCTTCTTCCGCTGCCGCGTTAAAGGTCAGGCCGAAAACTACTACCGTCATAACAGCCAATACACACAAAAGATACTTTTTCATGCTTTCTCTCCTTTTTGGTTAATTGTGTTTTGTGTTTGGTATGCGTCTTTCCCATCAAGGCGCAATACTAAAGACTAATTACCAAACACTATTGATTAAACCTTCTTGACATAATGTCTGGCGAACAGGCCGCTGGGCTTGAAGCAAAGCACCAGCACGATGATTGCAAAGGCGACCACCGATTTAAATTCGATTGATATGTATCCGCCGAAAAGATGTTCGATGATGCCGATAATGTAAGCGCCGAAAACTGCCCCGGGCAGTGATGTCATCCCGCCGACCACCGCACCGGAAAAGCCTTTAAGCATGGGGTCCCACATCATATAGGGCTCTACCAGCACAGGGGCGATGAGTAGCCCCGCCACACTGCCCACCGCGGACGAAATACCCCAGGTGACCATGCGGATCTGCTTGGTTTTGATACCCATCAAGGCGGCGGCATTTTCATTTTGCTGGGTGGCTTTCATGGCCAAGCCCATTTTGGAAAAACGGAAAAAGAGAAACAGGATCAGCATGATAACCAGGGCCACCACCAGGGTGAGCATGTCCAGGGTGCTGATGAAAATATCCCCGATGACGATACTGTCGTAGGTTGAAATCGGAAAGGGCATGGCGCGCTGCTCGGCGCCGAATTTCCAGGAAACAAAACCGAGAAGCATCATCTCCATGCCGATGGTGATGATGATCAAACCCAGGATGTTGGGCTCTTTGGCGCGTCGCAGAACAGCAAATTCCAGAAAACACCCCAGAACGAGCGCAAAGATCAGGGTAGCGGGAAAGGCAATGTAGTAGGGGACACCGTAAGTGGCAAGCAGCATGAAGGCAACAAAAACCGGCAACAGGGCCATCTCCCCCTGTACAAAGTTGGGCACCTCCGAAGTCTTGTAGATCAATACCATGCCGAGCCCCATCAAGGCGTAGGAACTGCCGACGGCAATACCGCTCAGCACCATCTGTAAGAAGTCGACCA
>JBATKU010000177.1:0-37718 GCA_049669725.1 Desulfobacterales bacterium | reverse complement strand
CGACCGCACTGAGCACTGAAATTGCCGGGGTGATCATACCGTCCCCATAGAGCAAACAGGCTGCAAACAAACCGATGGAAACAAGCGGCAGACGGGAGTTTCTCATCTGCCCTGTGGCTGATTTAATTAGCGCTGTAAGTACCATGACCCCGCCTTCCCCCTGATTGTCCGCCCTGAAGACGAATATTAGGTACTTAAAGGTTACAATCATCACCAGGGACCAGAACATCAATGAAAGCACACCCAGCACGTTGGCAGGGCTCACGGCAATGCCATATTCTCCGTGAAAACACTCGCGGAGAGCGTAAAGCGGGCTTGTTCCAATATCGCCGAACACGACCCCAAGCGCTGCCAGCGATAATTTTAAAAGCTGCCGATTAAGTCTATCCTTCTTGGGCCCGTGTTCTTCGGTCGGATCGCTTGGGATGTTTTTGGAAGAATCGTTCATGTTTGCTCCCTATATTTGGAAGACAAATCCAGAGGATAGATAATTAGGGCCACCCAGGCTGCAGCCACAATAGACGGCTCCAAAATCGATGCGAAATACATCGATGGCTGCACCCCCCCGAAAAAATGCAACGTTCTTAATCCAGTCGTTTGCGAAAGCGATTGACCGCCGCCGGAAAGACAATCCCGCCTAAAATCGCCAAACCTAAAAACTGAGGCCAAAGCTCGTTCAGTCCGGTTCCCTTGAGAAAAATTCCCCTGACGATCACCAGAAAATACTGCAACGGATTTAAATAGGTAAACCATTGAACCACGGTCGGCATGTTGGCAATCGGAAATACAAAACCGCTTAACATAAAAAAAGGCAGAATGAAAAAAAAATTCGTCATCATGGCCTGCTGCTGGGTTTTGGAAACCGTCGATATGAACAGCCCGATGCCGAGGGTGGAGATCAGGAAAATAAAGGTGGCACCGAGCAGCAAAAATGCATTGCCGACCATTGGAATTTTGAACCACAATATGGCAAAGGTGATCACCAGAATCATCTGGGCCTGGGAAATAATAATAAACGGAATGGTTTTACCCAGGATCAGCTCAAAAGGTTTTAACGGTGTGACGATCAATTGTTCCATGGTGCCGGATTCCTTTTCGCGCACAATCGCCATGGAAGTAAACAGCAAAGAGAGCAGCATCACCAGAAAGGCGACAATACCCGGCACATAAAAATACTGACTGTCAAGGTTGGGATTATACCAGGTGCGGATGCGACCGTCGATTTCCCCGTAGTCGATTCGGTGCGGGTAGAGTTCGCGGATCAATTGGCGGTTGAAACCCTCCAGCAGCGATAGCGTATAAGAAATCCTGATGGATGCCATATTGCTCATGCTGCCGTCGGCCAGAATCTGAACCTCGGCGGTCTCCCCTTTTCGAATTCGGCTGCTGAAATCCGGCGGAATGTGAACGCCCAGATCGATCTTGCGCTCAAGCAACAGACGGTCAAGGTCTGCGGAGTGATTCAGATGATGGGTAATCCTGAACGTTTTGTTGCCGTCGATGGCATCGACCAGCCGGCGGCTTTCTGGCGTGAGGGATTGATCGATGAGCCCCACCCGGATGTCCCGCACATCGGTGGTCACGACGTAGCCAAAAACAATCAGCTGCACCAGGGGCGCAACCACCAAGAGCGGTCTGTTTTTCTTGTCTCTGAAGAGCTGGATAAACTCTTTTCTGACCAGTTCACGGATTCTCAGCCAGCTCATCTCACAGGCCCTCCTTTTTTAAAATGAGGATGTTGAGGGCGCTTAGAAAAAAAAACATCAGAAAAAGAACCACAAAGCTGGGCCACAGATAAGACAGTGACACATTGCGCAAATAGAGTCCATTGAGGATATCGATGTAATATGTGGCGGGAATGATATAGGTGATCATTTTCAAAAGCGCGGGCATGTTCTCCTTTGGAAAAACAAAGTTGGAAAGCAAAAGAGACGGCAGGTAGGTCACCAGGATGGCCATCTGGTTGGCGACCAATTGGGATTTGGTCAGGGTGGAAATCAGCAACCCGACACCCAGGGCCACCCCCAGATATACGCAGGAGGCCAGGATCATCAGCCAGAAGCTGGATTTCATGACCACATTGAACAGCAGCTGTCCCATTAAAATTGCCACCAGCACGTCGACCATCCCGATCAAAAAATACGGAATGGCCTTGCCCAGCAAAAATTCACCGGCCTGCACGGGCAGCGCCCGGATGGTTTCCATGGTCCCGTTTTCATATTCCCGGGCAACCACCAGCGAGGTCAGCAGGGCACCGACAATCATGATAATCAGTGCGATAATCCCGGGTACGATAAAGTTGCGGCTTTCCAGATCTTCATTAAACCAAACCCGGATGACTCCCTCCACCGGGGGCTTTATTTCAACCCGTCCCTGACGGTTGAGAAATCTGACCAGCGCTTTCTGGTTGGCTTGGGAAATGAAGGCGCTGATGAACGCACGGGCGCTGCCGGCGTAATTCGGATCGCTGCCGTCAATGATTACCTGCAACGGGCTTTTGCGGTCTGCTTGGAGGTCTTCCGTCCAGCGGGGTGGAATCACGATTCCGAGAATGGCCCGGTTTTCGTCGATGTGGCGCACCACAGCGGTTGTATCCGGCAGATATCCCATCACGTGAAAATAGACGGAGGCATCCAGCTTGCGGATAAAATCGCGGCTCTCCCGGGTTTGATCATGATCAACGACGACGGTCCTTATATTCTCCACATCCAGGCTCAGGGCGTATCCGAAGAGCAAAATTAAAAGCAGCGGAATAACAAACGCCAGGTAAAGACTGCGGAAATCGCGGATGAGGTGAAAATATTCTTTGCGGGCGATGGCCTGAATGTTTTTGAGTTTCATGGCGTTCTCCGGGCCATCAACTTGACAAAGGCATCGTTTAAATCCGCTTGCGGCTGGTTCGGCAACGCGTCGCGAATGATGTCAACCGGAGAACCGCTGGCAACAATTCTGCCCTCGTTAATCATGACCACCCGGTCGCAATGCTGGGCCTCATCCATATAATGGGTGGTCACAAACACGGTGACGCCCTGCGTGGTGAGCTGCTTGATAAATTCCCAAAAATGACGCCGGGTAATCGGATCCACACCGGAGGTGGGCTCATCCAGAAACAACAATTTGGGCTGGTGTAAAAGTGCGCAGCCCAGGGCCAGACGCTGGCGCCACCCCGGCGGCAGGTCACGGGCCAGGCGGTCGCGCGCGTGGGCCAGGCGGGTGATCTTTAAGACTTCTTCCGTGCGCGCTTCCCAGAGACATAAGGGAACATCGTAAATACCCAGGTAAAACCGGATGTTTTCAAAGGGGGTCATGTCCAGGTATAAAGAAAACCTCTGGGACATGTAACCGATGGCCTGTTTGATCGCTTCAGACTGGGTCAAGATATCATATCCGGCAACCTGGCCGCTGCCGGCGCTGGGGGTGATGATCCCGCAGAGCATGCGGATGGTGGTGGATTTTCCGGCCCCGTTGGGCCCCAAAAACCCGAAGATTTCTCCGGTGCGCACGGAAAAAGAAATCCGATCAACGGCCGCAAACTGGCCGAATCGTTTTTCCAGGTCTAAAACATTTACGGCTTCAGGATCCAAAATTGTCCTCAACCACGGCACCATCCGTCGCCTGGATGCGGTGTATCATGGCTTCTTCAAGATCGGCAAAGTCAGCCCTGATCGCATGGGGTGTGGCAACGTCAAGAACCCGGGAGTTGTGCATCAGGATCAGCTGGTCGCATTTTTCGCCTTCATCCAGGTAGGCCGTGGAAACGAGGATGGTCATTCCGTTGCGCTTCATCTCAGCCAAAATGTCCCAAAATTCCTGCCGTGATACCGGATCCACCCCGTTGGTCGGTTCATCCAGAATCAGTACCTTGGGCTGGTGCACCAGCACACAGGCCAATCCGAGTTTTTGTTTCATTCCGCCGGATAGATCGCCGGCCTTACGATCTAAAAACGGCAGCAGGTTGGAAAAGCCCAGGTAAGTGTCCCGTCGTCTGGTGCGCTCGGCGCCGGCGATGCCGTAAATGTCCATGAAAAAATCAAGATTTTCCGAGACGGTTAAATCCTGATACAGACCGAACCGCTGCGGCATATAGCCGAGGACTTCCTTGACGCCGGATCTTTGGGCAACAACATCCAAACCATCCACAAAAATAGATCCCCCTGTCGGACGGATCATGGTGGCAATCATTCTCAGCAAAGTGGTTTTACCGGCGCCGTCTGATCCCACCAGACCGCAGATATTTCCCGCCTTAATCTCAAATCTAACATCTAAGACAGCCGTCAGGGATCCAAATTTCCTGGAAACATTGCGCACCTCAATCAGATACAAATTATCACCGTTGGCAGATGGGGCGGCCATTGTCTGATTATTTAAACCATGCATCGGCGGGCATCCCCGGTTTGAGTTCGAGATTCGGATTGGGTATCAAAATTTTGACCAGGTACACGAGTTTCACCCGTTCCTTGTGGGTTTGAATAATTTTAGGCGTGAACTCGCCCTCCGGGGAAATAAAAGAAACATTCCCGGTATAAGTCTTGGAAGGAAAGGTGTCGATTTTGACTTCCACCGCTTGACCGGGTTTGACCATTCCGATTTCAGTTTCAGCCACAAAAACTTTCAGGTCCACTTTTGACAAATCGGCCAATGAGATAACTTCCTGGCCGGGCGCAACGACCTCGCCGGGTTCCACATTGCGGCTGACGATAATTCCCTTAAACGGCGCCCTTAATTCTGAATGTTTTAACTGGATCTTTGCCAATTCGAGCACCGCTTGCGCTGAAAGGACCTGCGCTTTGGCAGCTTGCACTTCGCTTTCGCTGGCTTCGATTTTTTTTAAATTCTCCCCGGCCTGCTTGAGCGCGGCCCGGCCTTCTGCCAGTTTGGATCTTGCGGTTTCGATGGTTTCCTTGCGATATCCCTCTTTAAAAAGTTCATAGGCTTTCTTGGCACGCTCATATTCCTTTAAGGCGGTTTCATATCGCAGATCCGATGCATCCTTATCTTTTTCGGCAATAATTTTTCGTTCAAAAAGCCTGTCAAATCGGGTTTTGTTCTTGCGCGCCTCTTCCATCTTGAACCGCGCCTGTTCATAGGCATAACGGGCCTGCTCCACTTCCTGAATCCGATAGCCGGCTTCCAGTTCTGCAAGCTGTGATTGGAGCGCCTGTACCGAGGCCTCGACTCTTTCAACTTCTTCTGGAAGTATTTTGCGATTGAGCTCTAAAAGGGTTTCCAACTGCTTTAGACCTTCCCGGGATCGCACTAAATCAAACTGCGCCTGATCCCGCCGCGCATTGAATTCTTCTTGTTCGAGTACAGCCAGCAGCTGTTTTTTTTCAACCACCTGCCCCTCGTCAAAAAAAACTTCTTGCACCCGGCCGCTCAACTGAAACGCCAGATTGGCCTGGGTCGCTTCGATGGTGCCGGAATAATAAAGTTCGGTCAGGTTCTCTTTGCGCTGACCCCAGTAGACCAGACCGCCTACCCCTAAAAGGAGCGCTAAAAAACCAATCAAAATCAATCGTTTCTTCAATGCCACCTCTATTCTGACGAAAATGAATTCAAAGAATCAGTTGATAACGAAATTTTTGGACTGATGCGAATTCTTATTTTCCGGCATCGGCCAATCCTTTTACATCGCTTTTCATAAATAAGTCTGAAATACAGAAGACTGGTATAAGGGGTTGTCGAAAGCTAAAGATCTTTCATCCAGTCCGCCTTTATTTCCCGCCGCCGAAAACTTTCGTAGGGTTTAAACAGAAAATCCTTATAATTTTCATACAGCAATTTTTCGACGTAGAGCAGCCTTACGAAATGGGTGCTGAGTTTTTGCAGCTCAATGTAGATATTGTCTTTTCCCCAGAGGACGTACGTATAATTATCCGTAAAATCTTCACCCATCAGGTTCTTTTTAACCAGATCGTATTTGCCGTCCAGTTCATCCATTACCGCCACAAACATCTCAGGGTCCAGGGTAACGATGATGGCGTCTAAAACGCCCTGGCTGCTGAAAAACAGACGGATACCCCGGGCACCCTTCATATCCTTCAGCTTGGCAAGTATAAAGGTGTTCTTTCCCCTGGCAGGATCTGTTTCATCAATTATCTTAAATTGCTTCTTTTCATACTCCAGGTAATTCCAGTTTCGCGTTTTGAGCGTTTTTATACAGTCTTCATAGGTGGTTCGGCCGACCTTCAACCCAAAGGGGTTGGGGCTTTCTGTTGCCAAAGCCGCTGAATTAAAAATTATGATAACCGTCAAAACCGCTAACCCAATGATCGTCTTATTCATTTTTTATCCCTCCTTCATGTGTGATGCCTTCTATCTCCAATGATCAACAATAATAAAATGATCATTATCAGCCAATTGTATATTGGTTTTCCTCTGACAGTATATCTGTTTTTGTATGGAAATATCGATACTGAGTCTATTTGATCGTTTTTGCATCCCATTGTGTTCCCCAAATCAGCCATGTATGTCCTAGAACAATTTGGGAAGGTATAACACCCGGCCTAAGGCGCCGGGGCTTTTTGCCATGGCCCTAAATGCCATTGTTATGAGCTGAAGTATTGACTGCAAATCTTATTTTACAACCACCCCTTACGTTTAAAATAAATATAAGGGCTAATTCCTGCTAAAATCATTAACAACAGAGATAGAGGGTATCCCCACGGCCAGGAGAGTTCTGGCATGAAATGGAAATTCATGCCGTAGATACTCGCAATAACTGTCGGTGGCATCAGAACTACGGCAACTATAGAGAATATTTTAATAATTTTATTTTGCTCAATATTAATAAACCCAAGCGCAGCGTTTAAAAGGAAGTCTATTCTCTCCGAAAGAAAAGTGTTGTGTGTTAATAGAGTTTTAATGTCCTCTAACATATCATTTGAATTTGAAAAAGTTCCTTCAACCTTATGCAGAAACAAACAGTTTATTTGAAATCCTGTCGGATATAATTCATAATGGGAGCTTGCTTCCAGTTCTTCAGTTTCCTGAATATTGGGTAAAGAAATCCCACTGAACATTTCGACAGTGTTTATTTCTTCTGCAGTCGGATTAACCAAATCGATCCAAACCGCATCTTCAAGCCGGTTGGCGCCTGTTGCCGGAGTTATAGGAGCAAGGTAATTATTTTTCACTTTGTATGCATTTAACATGGCGGATTACCGGGATTTTTTTTGAAGGGATTTTTCCCTCAGCCAGTTTCCAGTTTTCTATCAACTCATCTTTGTAACGTTCCAGTCACTCGTCACTCAGCTGCCGAAATGCCAAAATCGTATTTGTGTACTTTTTTTATATTTTTCACGTCATCACATGCCGTATTATTACCCAGCCGGCAGGCATCGTTCAAAGCCTTTTCCATAAACACCGGCTCATGAAAGATATAATATACAAGGGCTTTGGCCATTTGTATCTCGGCCCAGTTCGGGTATTTTTTTTCCAGGTGGTTCATATAAATCATCGCGATCCGCCATTTCTTTTCACGCAGCAGACGGTAGACCTTGCTGATATCTTTACCGGGATCAATTTCGTCCGAAACGGGCTGTTCCATTTCTTCAGAAAACAACTCCTTGGCCTCACTTTTTTTCTGCCTGGCGTCCTCCATTTCTGCTTTGACAAAATCCGAGGGTTGGACCCGGGCTCTGATTCGAACGGTGAATGTTAAGATCTTCCCGACCGTTTGGCGCTTTTCCTCTAATATCTTTGTCTCGATCTCCCTGGCTGCCAGACTGTATATTTCATCCCGGTTCAGTTCATAGGCCACAATAAGGCTTTGGCGTGAAAGGTATCTTCCAGCCAAATCCACTGCCTGCCTTCTTGCGCTGAACAGGGCTATTTTTTTTGCCAGTTCAATTGAGACACCATCTGCCATCTGGTACCTGCCTGCAGATTCTATCTCAAAAGCATCATCTGGGGCCGCTGAGGCATGGCCGTTAATTGAGAAAACCAGTACCAGAGCACTAAGAATAATTTTTAGCATTACTTTCCACCCCTTCCGCTTTAAGTTATATGTTCATAGAATACCCGCGTTAATCCGGTTCGGCCGTGACCGGCAAGGGCAGGGAATCCGGATCTGTGAAATAATACCGGTCGCCCTCGGGCAGTGCCTTGACCACGAGCACACTGGACTTTGTGCGTCCCAGGATCTGCATCGGCAGACTGCCCAGAAGCCGGCGGTAGACATCATGGCGTAAGCTGGCCCCGAGGAAAATGACCGCATCATCGCCGGCGGTTGCGGAAATGGCCTCCGCCGGCCGCTCTCCAATGAGACGATGCACCGTGACCTGTTTGCCGCAGGCGGTCAGCCAGCGTGTGGCGTCCTGGATACAATGGTCCGCTTCTTGCGCTGCGGTTTCATCGCTGTCGGGGGCCAGAACACAGACCAGTTCCACCGGGGGTTCGATAACCGGCAGGAACTGCTTGAGCAGTGGGAACTGACGTTTGGCCGCCGCTGATCCATCGGCACACACCAGAAAGCGGCTGCTCGGACCCCCACCGCGCGCAATCAGAACCGAGGTGTGCAGATCAAGCACCAGCTTCCGGCTGATATCGCCCAGCAGCATATTGCGCAGACGTCCCCTTGGGGGCGGGGCGATGATCAGCAGATCATAATGATGCTTTTCAATCTCGTGATTGAGGATTTCAATCAGATGTCCAAAGCAGACGTAAAACGGGATGGGTTGGCCCGATGGCGTGTTGCAGAAAAAAATGTGCCCGTTGGGAAGTTCGCGAACCTGAAGGCTCAACTGCCGTTCAAACAAACCTTCGGCGGCAAGAACATCAAGCGCAGCGGTCAGCACCTGGAGCCCGGGCGGCAGGGATTTACGATCGGATAAATCTATCTCCCGTCCTAAAGGCGGCTGCGGTTCTATGGCATGGGTGCCAGCGCGCGTGGTAATCACCGTTAGTTCGGCATCCAGCCTTTGCGTCAGATGGGCGGCAAAGCGCAGCGCTTTGGTTGAAACGGCGCTGCCATCTGTATATGCGAGCAGTTTCATCTGTCTGCCCTCGGTCCGGTCATTTATCGGTTTTGGCATTGGTTTTTTCCTCGGAGAGAGGCAGCCGGCATTCGCGGGCGCTGATCCCGCTGCCGAAGATTTCCCAGTTACCCGCTTTCAGGTCCGGGCATTCCCGGAAGACGGCGGCCTCGCAAGCGACGCAGATGACCGGGCAAAAAGATTCGCGCATGGCCTGACGAATCGCCGCTCTGGTGGTGCGTCGGATGTGGGAATGACCGATGTCTTTTGAAATACCGGAATTGTTGAGAACGTCAAACACCCGTTGGTTGACACCGGCAAAATAGATTCCGCCGCCGCGTTCGCGAATACTTTCCAATAGAATCTCCAGAACATGAATGCCGCTGGCATCCAGAGTGTTGACCTGGTGCATCCGGATCAGCAGATGGCTTACTTGAGGATGGTGCCGCAAACGACGCTGGCAGTCTTCCAGGACAAAAGCTGCCGAGCCGAAAAAAATTGAACCTTCAATCTGAAGGATGTCCATCTGGCAGCAGGTCTGCCCCTGGGCATAACCAACCATCTTACCGGTGGCAAGGTCCGGAACCACCGAATAAATTCGCGGATGAGAGGTTTTTGCCAGGTGCAGACCGATGGACAGCAGCACACCGACATAAATAGAAAATTCGATGTTCAAAAAAACCGTAAACAGAAAGGTAACCAGCATCACGGCGGCATCCGATCGGGTGGCCCGCAAGGCACGCCGGATGTCTGCGACGCGAATCAACTGATAAGCCACGACAATCAAAACGCCCGACAAGGCGCATAGGGGCAATTTGGCCGCCAGGGGGCCGGCCAGCAGGACGGCTGCCCCAACGGCCAGCCCGGATATAACACCGCTCATGGGGGTCTTGCCCCCCGCGCGGTAATTGACTGCCGAACGGGTAAATGAGCCGCTGCATGGGTAGCCGCTAAAAAAGGCAGCGCTCAGGTTGGCCAACCCCTGGCCAACGAATTCTCGATTCACGTTGAGCCGCTGGCGGGTCTGGTCCGCTATGGATTGGGAAATGGAGATGGCCTCCATCAACCCTAAAATGGTGATCGCCAGTGCGGCCGGTGCGAGGACTCCGATCTGGTGCCATAATTCCCAATTGGGCAGATGAAACGGGGGTAGGCTGCCCGAAACGGCGCCGACCACCCGCACCCCGCGGCCGTCCAGGTGGAAAACCGTTAATAAAATCCCGACAAACACCATTGCGATCAGAGTGCCGGGCCAGTCAGGCCGCCAACGCCTGATGGCCAGGATAACCGCGATAACGATGAGCCCAAGCACAAAGGTGAGCAGGTGAAATTGATCCAGGTGGACCACCAGATCCACCAGTGAGCGGATGAAGCCGTGGCCGCCTTCGATGTGAATGCCCAACAGGGCGGGTAACTGCTTGAAAATTATCAGCACAGCGGCTCCGCTGGTAAAGCCCAGCAGCACCGAATGGGAGATGTAGTTCAACAGCACCCCCAATCGCGCCATCCCCATGGCAATGCGGATGATACCGGCCATTGCCGCCAGCAGGAAGGCCAACTCAATGTAGGACGGACTGCCCGGTCGGGCAATACTGCTCAACGCACTGAAAACGACCAGCGAGGCGGTGGTGGTGGGTCCGGTTATCAAATGGGCTGAACTGCCCCACAAACAGCCGATGATGGTCGGCACGATGGAGGCGTAAAGGCCGTATTCGACCGGCAGCCCGGCGATGATGGCATAGGCCATGGATTGCGGCAGGGCGACCACGGCCACGGTCAACCCGGCAAACAGATCGGCTTTCAGGTAATGGCGGTTGTAGCGGCGCAGCCATGGAATGAACGGCAGGACGTCTTCGGTATGGACATGCATATGCATGACAATTTCCTTGGCAGCAATCTTTACCTTACAGTGCAGCCGGGGTATTGGTTCTCCAAATGAAATATGGCAAGGGCGCCTCGCATACAGAAGGCCAAAGCGAACCGGCTGCGGCTGCCTTGGCCTAATAGTAGCACCGGGGATCAGATAATCAACCAGTATCTTTTCAGAACCTTAATCTCCGGAGTCCAATAGAACTGTGTTAACTTTAACATCTTTAATTCCATCAATATTTCTTCCCCTAAGGAGGGAGATGATATTGTTGATATCCTCTTGCTCTTGAGATAGCGTCGTTTCAATTGTTATGAATACAACACCATCTTTACATTTTACCTGTGCGGCACTAAAGGGGTCGAATAGCACTTCCTGTGCCTGGGCAACGGCATGATAATCGTCTATCATCTTTTGAGATTCCGGTGTTGTTTGAAAACAGGGTCGTTGGGCAATATCGGCCAGAATTTCAACTGCATCATCCACCTTTAAATTGTTGATATGCAGAACAATATCATAGAGGCTCGAATCCTTAGTATCAAATCCATAAAGATGCATGCCCCATTTTCTCCGCTCTTCGTCATCTTTTTTCAGGATATGCCGGGCCTCTTTTTCAGAAATATGCTCCCGTCTCATTTCCTCTTTGATTCTATCTTCCAAATTCGCGTTGATTCTTACTTTTAATATGTTTGGAATCCCCTGGCAAAAAAAGTGACCGGCCAGTCCGTGATAGATGACATTGTCCTTTCGAATATGTTCTAAAAATGCTTCACGGATAAAAATGATATACTTTTCCTTGCCGTGCTTGAAACGATCTAAAACGGAGGGGGCATCATGAATTGCGCGAATTAGCTTTAATTCGTTTATATTGAAATGAGCCGAGGTCTCCAAAAGAATGTCTCTTGAGATACATTCATAACCCAAATGCTGAGCAAGCCGTTCGGCGGTCTCCTTTCCCTTACTGTATGATCCTCTTGAAATCGTAATTACACCCATTTTATCTTCCTCTCATTTGCACGTTTATTGAAAGTTGAATGAAGACGTGACGCCTTTTTTTCCAATGACAACAAATAAACCGATCTTAATCCGTGAAAACATGATAGGCGACATAGCCCACATAACATATGAGGAATATTAAACCTTCCCCTCTGTCTAATGAACGCTTTTTGCCGGTGAACATAAACAGAAACAAGAGCAGGCTGGAAATAACCACCACGCCCATATCCAGGTTGTAACCTGGCTGAAACGGCAAAGGCTTGATGCCGGCACTGACGCCAAGAACGAAAAAAATATTAAAGATGTTTGAGCCGACAACATTGCCCACTGCTATTTCAACTCTGCGTTTATAGGCCGCTACCGCCGAGGTTGCCAGTTCCGGAAGCGAGGTGCCCACCGCGACGATGGTTAATCCCACCAAAGACTCACTCATACCGAATTTGGTGGCAAATGCTACCGCCCCATCGACGATCCATTTGCCGCCGAGGGTCAGTCCGGCCAAACCCAGAATAATATATAGAGAAGATCTCAGCCAGCCGGACTGTTTAGCCGCTACATGTTCTTCCAGGCCATCGATGCGGGTGGCGATGGAGCAGGTATAATAAATAAAAATGATAAAAAATGAGAGCAAAACAATCCCGTCGACCCGGGTCAAAGCCGACACCTGAGCGCCGTCCAGCAATTGATCGTTGGCGGTGATAAACAAAACGAACGCCGCCAGCAGGCTAAAAGGAATTTCCTTCCATACCGTACCTTTTGTCACCGCCAATGGATAAATTATGGATGACACACCCAGAATAAGAAAGACATTGGCGATGTTGCTGCCGACAACGTTTCCAATCGCTATATCGGTGTTGCCTTTTATACTGGCAACAATATTGACGGATAATTCAGGCTAGAGGTACCAAACGCCACCACCGTTAATCCAATGACCAGATCGGATATATTCAGCCGCCCGGCAATCGATGAGGCGCCGTCAACCAGAAAATCGGCTCCCTTGATGAGGAAAATCAATCCGATGATAAACAATATATAAACCAGCATACTCCAGGTCCTTTAAAGCAGCGCGCGCCTAGTGACATCTGTTCTGGTCGGACATGCCGATATTCACCTTTGGTAAAAGTCCACACTATCTAAGGTACGATGCTCACGGCCAGATCCACAGCTTGATTCAATACCTTGCGGGTGACACTTCCCATCGTATAATCCTTCACCCCGGAGTACCCCCGTAAACCTAAAAATATAGTTCCCGTATCGCTGTTTTGAGCCTCGTTCAGAATATCCGCCGCCGCACTGCGGCTGCCGTCAACAACTTTGCTGGTGATTTGATTTTTGCTAATTCCGGCCGCCAGCAGCAGGTCTTTGGCCTTCTGCATAAATGGGACAATTTCCTCACCGGCTTTATGCCGCCAGTATTTCTGGACTTCCGGAAATTCATCCAGCACCGCCTGGGAAATGAAGCGTCTCACATCACGCTTGGAGTGGAAAAGAGTAATTTTGGCATCCGTTCCGGACAGCATGAAGCCGGCATGTTCTGCCGCCCGCAGCGCATTTTTCGAATTATCAACAGCTACCAGCACATGTTTATTTCGAATAGATCCTTTCAGCATCCAAACCGGGCAGACCCGGCAGTATTCCACAACTTTGGCTGCAATTTCCCCCATAAAAAAAGTCTCCAACCGGCTTCGCCCCCGGGTGGTGATGAAAACCGCATCCGCCTTTTTCTTTTCCGACCAGTGGACGATATCCCGCGCAATTCCGACTTCGACCTTCCGAAATACGGCCTCCACCGTTTTTTTTGTAAACCCCATATCAACCAGCCGGTCTTTAGCCGCCTTCAACAATCGTTCGGCCATCTCGGTGTTGCGGCTTTCGATATCTTGCATCTTCTTTAGCGTTTCCTTGCTCTTTTTAATTTCCTCGACAAGGATGGGGGGCAACCGGGGCATCACATAAAACAGGGTTGTTTTTATACGGTGCTCCGGTCCAAAAAGAAGTTTTATATAATCCAATGATTTTAAAGCATTTTCAGAGCCGTCCACCGGCACAACGATCATTTTTTGAATATCTTCAACCATGTTTTTCTCCTTAAATCAGATACTTTTGAAACAATACTGCGAATCCCAAAAAAGCGATAAATCCCACGACATCAGTCACGGTGGTCAAAATAATGCTTGAGCTTTGAGCCGGGTCGATGCCGATCTTCTTCATAATAAGCGGAATGGATGCCCCCGCAAGGCCGGCTAAAATTAAGTTGACCAGCATGCCGAGACCGATTACCAGGCCGAGGAATGGATTTCCATACCAGACCCAGGCCACCAGGGCCGTTACCGCACCAATGACAGCCCCGTTGATGGCTCCGATCTTGGCCTCTTTGAAAACCAGAGCATAGATTTTATCCTTGGGAATTTCGCGCATGACGATGCCGCGCATGACCACCGCCAGCGACTGGGCCCCCGCATTTCCGCCCTGGCCTGCCACTACCGGCAGGAAAACTGCCAGAATGGTCAATTGGGCAATGATGCCTTCGAAAAGGGCTACAACGGCAGCGGCTAAAAAGGCCGTCGCCAGGTTGATGTGAAGCCAGGGCAGCCGTTTTTTCAAAGAAAATATGATGGTCGAAAAGACGCGTTCATCCGCTCCAGCGCCAAACATGCGCTGAATGTCCTTGGTCATTTCTTCTTGAACCCCTTGGATCATGCGCTCGGCTTTGACGATGCCGAGGATATGATTTTCGCTGTCCACCACAGGTGCGGCAAAAAATTTGCGTTTGGCGAGCTCATTGGCAGCATCCTGCCGGTCGGTGAAGCAGTGCAGGGCGAAAAAATCTTTGCGACTGATCTCATCCAGCGTCTTTTCGGGAGCCGCCAGCATTAAATCGCGCATATTAAGCACCCCGATGAGGCGGTTTTCCTCATCAACAACATAAACATAGGATGACGGGTATTTTCTTTTTGCCAGTGCACGGATTTTTTCAATGGCCTCCTCGGCCCGATTGTTCTTTTTCAGAGCGACGAAATCGGTGGTCATCGTCCGCCCAATGCTGCCCTCCGGGTAATCCAGTAGTTCTCTGATCTGGCCCTTGAGTTTTCCGGAGATATGCTCTGACATGCGCTCCCGGGCATCCTGAGGCAGCAGCATCATGATTGAAGCCAAAAACTGAGGGTCGAGGTGTGAGGTCATCTCGCTCATCATGTGATCATCGGCCTTCTTGAGCAGTTCAGCGGCATAACTGATTTGCAGAACCTTCACAACTCGGGCTGCCAGCGGTATCGGCAGTGATTTCAGCGCACCGGCGGCCTCCTCTTCGGGCATGCTTTCGAGAACACCTGCAGCGGCGCTTAAATCACTTTCAAAAAACTTCTGAACCAGGGGAAGTAAAGTAGTGTTATCCGTCATGGTGACACGCCTCCAGGTCTAAAAGAATTTGCCCAGCCATAATAAAATCGCATCTCAATAACCAACCTTGATAATCACTTCAAGATTGGGCCAGCACTAGACTGGCTGACATCCGGGCAACCATACAGATGACCCTGACCTGCTGTTTGGAGCGTTTGTCAGAATAAGGTTTCGCCAGCGGTTGCCATGTTTGTAATAATTTCATTTTTTATCGCTGGTAATAAGCTTCGCTGCAATGATCCGGTTTATCAAATGTTATTCGTTATCCTTTGTGGTCCGGGGGCGGTTCTGAAAGCGTCAGCCGGATGCGAATGGCCCGGGGTCCCTTCACTTCCAACACCTCTAAAGATGCGCCGGACAGTTCAACCCGATCCCCCGGGGCCAGCAGTTTGTCGGTTTGAGCGATCATCAACCCGGCAATTGTATCCACGTCATGTGCCTCCCACTCGAGCTCGAAACGCTGATTGATGGCATCAATGGGTGTGTTGCCTGAAATAAGGTACACCTGCGGCCCTTCCTTTACAATTTCCGGCTGCTCATCATCGAATTCATCTTCCACCGGTCCGATGATGGACTCTAAAATATTGTCCAGGGTGACGATGCCTGAAACCGTGCCGTACTCGTCCACCAGAAACGCAAGGTGCTGGTGGGTTGACTGAAACTGGCGCAGCAGACGCCGCACCGGCATCGTTTCGGGAACATACTGCGGAGGTCGAATTACAGAATTCAAATCGAATTCGGTGTCAGCGGACAGACCGATAAGATCCTTGATATGCACTACACCCACAATTTTATCCAGTGAGCCCTCACAGACCGGATAGCGGGTGTGTTTCGTTTGACGAAAAAGATCAATTGCTTCCGAAAGCGATTGCCTGGCATCCAGGTAAACCACATCCGCACGCGGCAGCATGACGCGCCGGCAGATCAGTTCATCAAATTCGAAGACGGCATTGATCAGGCGGTGTTCCGATCGGCTCAACTCTCCGGCAACATGAGCCTGCATCAGCAAGGCGCGAATTTCTTCTTCGCTGTGCGGAATTTCGTGCTCCGAGGCCCCTTCGATGCCGGCCCTGCGAAGCAAAAAAGCGGTGGTTGAATTCAGCGCGGCCATGAAGGGATAGGACAGATAATAAAAAATTTTCAACGGCAGGGCACACCACAACACGGCCGTTTCCGGTCGCCTGAGGGCCGCAATTTTAGGCGCCTGCTCTCCCAAAACCAGATGAAAGGCCGTAATTGACGTAAAGGCAATGGTAAACGCAATTCCGTGAACCAGGATTTCAGACGTAATGCCAATGGAGAAGATAATGGGCCTGAGCAAATGGGCCACTGCTGGCTCGGCGATCCAGCCTAAACCCAGCGATGCCATGGTGATTCCCAGTTGGCAGGCCGACAGGGACGCGTCCAGGCGCTCAACCAGCCAGCCGGCCGTCGAAGCAAAGGGGCGTCTTTCTTTGACCATTTCGTCCAGCCGGCTTTCTCGAATTTTCACCAGTGAAAACTCGGCAGCGACAAAAAAGCCATTTATCAGGACCAGCAACCCTGCGAAAAAGATCATTAAAACGTCATACAGCTGTGGTGTCATCGGAAGCCATCCTTATCTTTGGGCAATTGTTATCACATCTTGCTGCAACACAGTTGCGGTAATAAGTAAAATCACCGAGTCCCATTTGCGCCCATCATTTCCTCATCCGACTCTGGCGGATCTTCTTTTTTGCTTTTTCTACAGACATTAATATTTTGTTATGCTATGCAAACGTTTCCTGTCGATAACATCTAATATGGCCGGATCCAAACGCTCTAATAATTTTTCTTTATTTTTACAAACATGGTTGTTGAACCAACGTGCTTTCATTGTAAGCCAGATGCGGTCTATGGCGGCGTTTTCCCGATGGGCGATGAGTAAGGGCCGTGCCATTGATAAAAATATGGCACATCGTTCCGCAACAGTCCATATTTTTTTCAATGAAAAAAATAACATAGCGGTTGTCACGTTTATAATAATTTTTGGCTGTTAAACGTTGAATTTTCTGCTGGTAACAAATTTGGCAAGCCCAACATATTTATGACAACCGCTATAATTGATAGCTACGAAAGGACCGGAAAAATGCAGGAATATCCAGTCATGCTGGACTTTTTTAAAAAATAGAATGCGTTAGACCAGATCCGTTTAAAACAATACCGCGAATCCCCGTAAAGCAATAAACTCCAAAACACCTGCCACTGCGGTCAAAATAACGCTTGAACTCCGGGCAGGGTCTAAACCGACTCGCTCCATCACTTTTTCACCGTAATTATCACCTCAATATCCGGCCAGCGTTTTTCTACCGGCTGGACAGCTGGTGGGGCTATAATTTTGCAATAGAGCTTCGTGTCTTCATAAATGCTTTCCAGGTAGATGGGGGTTGTCATGACGTTCACCGATTTGGTTTGACCACTGGCCACCGGAGAGAAAACTTTCAGTTTTGCAGGTTTTAATTCGATTGATTGAATTTTTAGACCGCCGGGAAGCTTACCGACTAACTGTGGCTTGACGGTTACTTCATGCTCCACGATCTGTGCAAGGGTTAGTTCAACAGATGAGGGTACCACATCCAGCAATTGGATGCCTCGGGACAAACGCATATTTTCCTTTGTGATGAGGAAGATTTGCTTTCCTGCTACAGCCTTGGATAAATCAATTTTCGCGCTCATCTGATCAGGGTGGACAGAAGCAAGATCTGATTTGGAACCGGCCAAATGGAGCCGGACTTCCTGTTGCTTATCACCGACCAGAATAAGATTCTCCGGTGAGGTGGTATATTCCACCGGCACCGTCACGATTTTTTCCAGCATTTCTCCCTGAACAACCATGAGTGACGACCAGAAAAAAACCGCCAGGGTCAAACTGACGAACATCTGCAAAAATACCAATCTGCGTTTTCCACCTTCGGGAAATTCGAAGGGATACGACGATGCGTGCTTCCACTGTGAAAGAATGCTTTTCACAAGTTTTTCAGGGTCATCCACCTGCCGAAACTTTCCGTTGTCAAATATCGAGATTTTTCCCCGTTCTTCGGAAACGACAATGGCAAGTGCATCCGATTTTTCGGCCAAACCCATGGCCGCATGATGGCGGGTGCCGAGTTCTTCAGGAAGTTTTGAGCTCAGTGAGACGGGTAAGCGCACGCCAAATCGTGTAAATTTTCCTTTTTCTATGATCAGGGCGCCATCGTGACCCGGTGAGTTCGGATCGAAAATGCTCATGATGAGCGGGATGCTGGGCCTGGCATCCAGTTTGAAACCACCCGAGAGCCATTCCTGTATGGGATCCTTGCCGGGAAAGACCACTATAGCGCCGCGGCGTTGCGCGGCCAGTTTGACCAGGGAATCCACGATCATCCGGGGCAGCTCAGCACTGGCATCGCGGATTTCAGATCGCCGGACCGATGCGGCCCGTTCGAATATTTTTCTGAGCTCCGGTTGAAAAATCACAATCAGAGCGATGACAGCCACCTGGCTGAAGTTGCCGAAAATCCACTCCAGGCCTTTGAGATCCAGTAAATTGGCAATCAGAAACAGGAACCCGGCCAGCACGATGCCGGCCACGATCCTCCAGGTCCCTAACCGCAGCAGGGTGTGATGCAAAAAGAACAATCCGGCAGCGATCAGGGCGATATCCACCACTGCCTTCCAGCCGATCATTCCTTTAATCAGTGCTGAAATTTCCATCTTTCATTTTCCAGTAACTGCCTTCTGCTGTTCCCCTGACGCGGTCTTTACTGTTTAACCATATTCATAGCCCGGTCATATTGCAAGGTTTATGATTCACCATGCAGACTAAGGCCATTGATTCAGGGTTCCGGAATAAATTGAAGATTAACGGCAAAATAAAGTGCAACCGCTATAAAACAGGCTATTGCCGGTGTTAAAAACCATCCGATCAATATATTGGTCAAGGTCCGCCGGCTGACTGTGTTGGCCCCTTTGACGATTCCTACTCCCAGAATAGCTCCGATGACGGCCTGAGAAGTTGAAACCGGAACCCCGACAAGGGTGTAAAAATGAACCGTCAGACCTTCAGCCAGCACCACCACCAGGGCTGAAAAGGGGTCCAGCCGGACCAGTTTTTGACCGACCGTTTCCATCACCCCCCTGCTGAATGTCAAGATTCCCAGGGCGATGCTCAAGCCCCCCACCAGAGCTGCAGCAAAAACCGTTAACTGCCCGGCGGCCACGAAGACAGCCGTCACATTGGCAACATTGTTCGCTCCCAGGGCGTAAGCGGCATAAGAACCGGCAACTATCAGAGACAGGCGCAGCAAAATATCGGAATCGAACAAATCAAATTTACTGCGATTGTAGAGCACCGCCAGCAGTCGGTAGAGGACGACGGCAATCAGCAGGCCGCCGATGGGAGTGCCGAACCAGCAGGCAACCACTTTGCCAAGTCCGGCAACATTCAGCTGTTTGTTCACAACGCCGATGCCAAAAATGGCACCCACGACCGCCTGGGAAGTCGAAACCGGCAAACCCAGCACAGTCATGATGGTGACCGTAACGGCGGCCGCAACCGAAGAGACAACCGCCATCTTAAGGGTCAGCTTTGTCAGGCCCTGCAGGGTTTCAATTCCCGCCCGGCCCTCGAGGAGCGCACCCAATATCACAAAAATCGAGGCCAGGATTGCAGCGGTCCAGAATTTAACCATGCGAGAGGACACCGCCGAGCCAAAGGCGTTGGAGGCGTCATTGGCACCCAGGGACCAGCCCAGAAAAATTCCGCCCAGCAGTGAGAGCATCAGACCCGCCTTTTCATGGTCATGATGTTAATCCGCTTCGACACCCGGTCGGCCTGGTCCGAAATTTCACCCATAACCACCACTATTTCCTTTAACTGCAATTTGAGGAAAGGCTCAAGATCCGATTCAAAGAGTTTGATGATCAAACGGCGCTCGATGTGATCGCAATGACTCTCGTTCTGATCGATGGTGGCCATCAAGGCCCGGATACCTTCTTTTTTCTTCATCATCACATCGATCTGCCTGGCCATCAGGTCGCAGCTTTCAATGGAAACCCGGATGAGTTCCTGAATATCAAGGTTCATAAAGGCCGGAAAAGTGATCTTCTGGGTTCGTATCATATTCAGAATTTGCTCGAATGAGCGCGGAATTTCATCAACCCTTTCCAGAAGCGCCATTATGTCCTCACGCGACTCGGGTATCAGGGCCCGGCTGTACATCAACTCGTTGGTTTCATCCCGCAAATCGTCCGCCCTTGATTCAACCTTGTGGGTCTGTTCGATAAGAAAATGAAAATCCTCGCTGATCCCCTCTTTAAGGCAGGTATTCATCGCCTTGACAAAGTAAGTCTGGGTCATGCCGAGGTTCTTGATATAATCGTATATCAGAGATTCAAGCTTGTGTTCTTTTCTAAATAAAAAAGATAACATTCCTCACTCCCAGGATTATTGTTGCCAGTAAGTAAAAACTCCAGTTGGAAATCAATTTCATTTTATTAAGCTTAAGCATCTTCATCGTATACCTCTAATTGTATAACCCCAGCCTATGAGATATGAAATCTTTGCGAGTTTCTGGTTTGGCTTCACCCGGACCAAATATCAAAATGCGGTCGGCATCGCTTATCCGCTGTATAATTTGCTGATAAAACTTACGGAGCTGAAGCTTTACGCGATCCTCCTGCTTGCCGTCCACCGAAATATCCTGCGGACCATAAGGTGTCTTGCGGCTGCGTGACCCGCCCGACAATCGAACCCGGCTTTATTTGAGTTGGCGCCACCCAAGATCCAGATAGGCAATTGCCATGCCAAATCAACCTCGGTTTAGCTGCCATGAGGGTAAAAGTGACGTCCATAAGGGTAACGTACTAAGGAAACTAAAAAAAAATCCTGTAAGAGGCGATAAGAATTTCCAGAAAAGATTGAAATGCATATAAGAGGTGATCACGGGAGAAGAATAAAAGAGAACTCCCGGTTCTGTTATTTGCCTGTGCCGGAACTCACTCTTCTTCTTTCGCGGAACTCGATGGGGAAGCATGGCGAATACAGACACATTATATTTCTGTCAGCCTGTGTTGATCAGGAGGGCAGAATCCGGTCATCGGCGATTTGATACAAGAATGTCGCCGAGTTGCAGGTCACCGTTTTACTGCTTAATTTAGAAGCTCGAACCAGGGATTTCGGTTGCGTATCCCCGCATATAAATTAACAGCACATTTGGGCGTGCTATATTTATGGCACAGGAATTGCTCACGGCTTTTTAGGATTTGGCTGTGCACTCTGTTTAAACGGATGCAAACAGAATGGAAAAACCTCGCGACGCATTGACCGGCATGGCCACCCCGCTGCAGGGGGAACGAAAATTCCAGGAAGAAATGGCGCGGCTGCAGCACCACAAAATCGCCTTCTCCGTGTTGATAATCACAGTTGAGAACCTGGATGAAATCAACATGAAAATGGGGCATGTGGTCGGCCAGACCATGCTCAAAAATTTTGCTGCTCAAATAAAGCAGCATCTTGCCATAACCGACTCCTGTTCCCGTTATAGTCTGAACCAAATTCTCGTTGTTTTGCACAACGCCGACATCGAGGACGCCCGCAGATTTGCCACCAGCCTGGAGCACGAATTGCGGTTCGAGGACCTGCTGACAACCGACACGAAAAATAGCCTTCGAATTCGAATCAGCGCCGGTTACGCCCAGGCCGAAGAAGACAGCCTGATCAAAGAGGTTCTGGCAAAAGCGGAATCAAAAGATAGCCGCTACTACGAGTTTGAGTTGCACTAAAACCAGGATATCTTTCGGCGCGCGCCTGCGGGGTGACATTCACGTCCAAATGCTTTAGCCCTGACTATCCATTTAAATTTCAACTCGTTAAACGGTTTGAAGGCAAAAAAATCCGATTACAAAGCAAAACCGCTAAGATCGGCAAAGCCAGGCTCAGGCCCGTCACCGTAATCATCAGCAGGCCCAGTTCATCATACTGACCGCGTTCGATCACGAAGATTTTATTGATGTACCCGGTTGCCAGATTGCTGGCTGACAGTGCCAGGTTGGTAAAGGCGGCCATCACGGCAAAGTAAGTGGCCTTTTGGTTTCTGGGCGCCTCTCTGGCGATCCAGGCCAGCATCGGCACCATGGCAACCTGGCCCAGGGGTGAGTCGGCCATGGTATCAATTATGGCGATCGTCCGCGCACCGAGACCAAAAACCTCCCGGGTCCACTCATGCAGGCCATAGAACATGCCGATAAACGGCATCATCATCACAGCACTGTAGACTGAAAGGAAAACAACCAGATAAGGTAGCGGCCGCCGGGCCATCCATGCCCGGAGTCCAAACATACCCAGGATGGCCAGAATCGCAGAAATCTGGCGCAGTGTGCCAAAAAATGCTTCATCGAATTGGAGAACATCAATCTCCCACCAGCTGGCCCCGGCCCCAAAAGTCGGCATGGCCCGGAAAACAAACACGATCACCGCGATCCCGATGATCTCGCGTTGTTTGGCCGGGTTCAATGCCATTAGAATTTTTTTCATCAGGTAAATGATGACTCCCAGTGAACCCAGAAGAATGATTTCTTTCTTGAAGGCAATATCTAAGATGCCGAAAAATAGCGCAATAACAATGAAAAAGCTGCTGCCACCCAATATGGACCAGTCTGGCTGCAGAGGGTGCACCGGTTCTCCGGCCTTCGGCAGGGGCCTTGCCGATCGGCCTGGCAGCTTCCGCCGCCCATGGATGAATCCGGCCATCACAACACCCATTACGGATATCAGCGGTATGATCATAGACATCCAGTACATGGTCACATATGAGAGTGTTTTGGCCAGCCATCCGCCCAGACCGGCGACCAGGGCACTGCCACCGATGATGGCAATTCGTCCCAGAGTCTGGACGGTGACATGCATACGCTGCACCTGTTCTTCGGGGATCGGAGAACCGTCAGCGTCAACATCGGGCACAGCCTCGACAGTCATGGCGTCGGCCACCACATCCTGTAGCACAAAACCCACCGGAGACATCATCACCGCAATGACGTACCAGGTCTCTGGTTTCAAAAAGCCGGCCATACGGTCGCTATAGCCGGTCAGCCCCACCATGATCAAAAGACTGATCGTCATGATGCTTGCGCCGAGATAGACAAAAAAAGCTTTACGGCGCCAGAACAAATCGACCAGATGTCCCAGGGGCATTTTCAGCGCCCACGGCAAACCGGCCCAGAAAGCAAGCCCGGCCAGAAATGCCGCTGATAAACCGAGGCTGTCCTTGATGAAAAAAGATTCGATGATCCCGGTAAAACCTGAAACTCCGGCGGCCAGGTATACCATGAGCGGTGGAAGGTAGCTCCAGCGCACTTCTTTGAAGATTCCGAGAAAATCAACGGTAAACCACTTCCACAACCTATCGAGGACTAAATCAATTCTATGGCTATTCATTGGATCGAATGAAAATTCTGGATTTTATTTTTAGTTTCTTTATTCGGCTTCAGTTTAATTCAGTTCTAAGAAGTAGCAACAGACATGCCAGACAAACATTGACCTGCTGGAAATTTCATAACCGGGTGCCATATTCCTGTTCTTTATTGATAACAAATGATCAGCCTCTACTTGAAGCGAGGGTATAAGTAAAAGCGACAAGCATATAAGTTTCGACTGGCTGCGAATCTAGAACTTCCGGTTCTGATAAACGTGTAAAACAAGAACTGCATTTTCTTGTTTTCTGATGTTAGTGCAGTTCGATCGTCGCTTTATTAAAAAGATTGCCTAAAACTGAACGTTGAGCGGCAAATTAGATGACTGCACTTAGATGCTGATATCAAATCGAAATTCGCTCTCGCCTCAAAAATTACACATGAAAATGAATGGTCTGCATTACCTGTCCGGGAAGTGTGGCACACGTTTTGCTCTGCCCTATAAATGAAAACACAAAGTAAGTATACATCCAATTGCATGGAAAAGTGAAGTGATCACCTGAATCAGACCAAAAATGAAACCCACAGGCAATCCAATCTCGACACCGGCCGATGTCACCGGCATCATAATGCCGAATAGCTGGGACAAAAATGGCCGGATCATTGAAATCGCTGTTTATACCAGTACAGAAGAAATCTACCGGGTGGTGCATAACAGTTTAGCTCAGGAAATGATGATGAATTTCATGCACAGGAGAATTGCTGCCCAAGGACAGATAAGCGAACGCCTGGATGGGAGCATGACGATTGCCATTCAAAAATTCAGCGCACTGGAATAAATGCCGGGATATAGATAGCCTATAGTCCCGGCATTTGCGAATCTAATGATAACTGCCGATTCAAACTTATGGAACAGTTATGAAGGACATTATCCCGCTTTAACCATAATTTGGCGTGGCATGGCCTTCTCGACCTTTGGCAGGGTAAGCCTTAAAACACCGTTGTTCAATACGGCATCAATCTTTTTCTGGTCGATCATCTCTGCCAGGGTGAATTGTCGATAGTAGCTGCCAACCTGATATTCAATCAGAATGTCTTCTGCATCAGGGCGCCCGGTTGGTTTTACTTCCCCGGTGAAAGTCAGCGTATCGTCCCGCAGATCGATCACCAGATCCTCTGTTTTGACGCCCGGAATATCCGCCAGCATAATGATTGCCTTTTCGGTTTCAAAAATATCCACATTCGGTGTAAACACAGGTCCCGGTTTTGTCAGTTCTGCAGAAGCTGGGACCGCCACTTTTCCTTTGGCCTGAAGTTCTTTTGATTCAGCCATAATTTTCACCTCCCTTGATAAAATGAATCTCCTTTTTGGGAACCTATTTTACTGCAATCTGCTTTGGCTTAGCTGTTTCGGATTTGGGTATTTTAATGCTCAAGATCCCGTTGACATAGCCGGCCTCGATTTTGTCGATTTCAACATCACCGGGCAAGGCAATAACACGGCTGAATTTGCCGTCTTCGCGCTCACGCCGGTGATATCTCACATTTTCGCCTTCTGAGGCAATTTTCCGTTCTCCGGAAATGGACAGGTTTCGGCCGTTCGCAGAAATGGTTATTTCTTCGCTTTTCATGCCGGGAATTTCACTGCTGATGAAAAAATGATCCTCATTCTCGGCCACATTGACCAGGGGAAAAACGCCGGCATGGGTCGGCCAGTAGGCCTTGCCGGCAACCTGACCGAAAAGACTGTCCATTTCACGCCGCATTCGTTCCAGGTCATCAAAAGCACCTCTCCAGCCATAATTTGGTAAGTCAAACAAGCGTTTAATTATCATTGCGGATCCCTCCTTTGTCAGTTCTTCCTTTTTATAACTTTTGACTGTGCATGCGTAGTATTGCATTACCTATGCCAAATCTATAACTTTCTGTTATAATAATAGATTCTAAGATATCGTAATTCCATTTAAGAACCACGAATTCACAATAGAAAAAAACTTTCCATTTTTGCTTCCGAAAACATTACTGTGAAGGATTCTAATATGCTGAAAATATAGTCAATTGAATAATACGAACCTGCTGTTCCGATAATTTGAAAATCTGAACTCATAGTTCGGGTTTTAATGAAGGGCTGGAACCTGATTGAACACTCGATAGAAAAATTGGAAAATAATGGAAAGAGAAAACGATCGTAACTGTTTACAGTTTTAGAAGCTATCTCAAAAAAGTCTTTTGGCCCAATCTCTTTGTTGGTGCCTCGTTTTAAATCCTCGAAATACTCAACAGTATTCCTCTGGTTTAAAACGCGTCCCCGCCTCGATATTGAACCAAAATCCTTTTTTTGAGATGGCTTCTAGTGATTTGGCGAATATGCTGCCAGGCATTTCGAGGTAAATTTCAGTCTTTATACGCGTCCTTCTGGATGCCGTATTTAAGCATCAGCTTGTTCAACTGGCGGGAGGTGATGCCGGCATCTTCTGCGGCACGGTTGACCCTGCCCTTACTGCGAGTGAACAGCGCTTTGAAATACTGGCGCTCAAAATCTTCGACGACATGCCTGCGGGCTTCTGCCAGCGGAAGGTGGTCACGGACCGGTAACACGGCATGCGCATTCCCGGATTCGAAAAGTCCGGTGGGGAAACTCTCAGGTGTCAACACATTTGTCGTTTCCAGAATACAGGCCCGTTCCATCAAGTTTTCCAGTTCACGGATGTTGCCGGGCCACGGGTAGTTTTTAAACGCCTGCAGAACCTGCGGATGGACAGATTGGATGTTCTTCTCATGTCTTTGTTTCAGCTTTTTTAAAAACAATTCAACAATCTGAGGAATATCCTCAACGCGCTCCCTGAGCGGGGGTATTTCAACCGGAAAAACGTACAGACGATAATACAGATCTTTTCTGAACTCGCCCCGATCGCTCATCCCGGCAATATCAGCGTTGGTGGCGGAAATCACCCTGGCGTCGGTTTGCAATACCTCTTCACCACCGACACGGCTGAAGGTACCGTCCTGCAGCACCTGCAATAACTTAATCTGGGCCTGCGGTGTTATCGTGCCGATTTCATCCAAAAAGATAGTGCCGTTGCGCGCCATTTCAAATTTACCCGGTTTTTTGCGCACAGCACCGGTAAAAGCGCCTTTTTCGTGCCCGAATAGTTCGCTTTCCAGAAGCGTGTCCGGAATTGCGCCGCAATGGACGCTGATAAACGGATTATCATAGCGGTTGCTATGCAGATGGATCATCCGTGCCAGCAAACCTTTGCCGGTGCCGGTTTCACCGATAAGTAGCACGCTAGCCCGGGTTGGAGCAACGGAACGTATTTTTTTGAAAACATCCTGCATGCCGGTATCGTGTGAGTTGAGGATATCAAGCCATTCGGGTTTCCAAAATTGATCTCTCAAATAGTCCAGCTCTAGATTTTTCGTGTGAGATTCGTGTGCCGATTCAATGACAAGCCGGACTTCGGAGGGGTCGATGGGGTAGGTCAGGTAGTCGCTGGCGCCGGCCTTGACGGCTTTGACGGTATCACGGATGAAGGCTTTTGATGATAATATCAAAACCTCGGCCAAGGGATTCATTTCTTTGAAGAGCTTGATCGCCTCGGCAACCGTCTCTGTTTCAGAAGTATCTTGCAGCAATTTTAAATCAGAAAAAATTACATCAAAGGAGCATTGGCGATGCAATTCAAGCGCATTTGTGATGCTATCCGCATTCTCCACTTGATAATCCGAAGGTAAAGATTCACGAATCAATCTGGCTTCATCTTCTTTCGGAGAAATAATCAAAACGGATTTCATTTCAGGTACCTAAATCGAATATTGCTAATTTATCAATGATAGGACATGATAAACAAAAAAAAACACCGTCTGTCAATAAAAACCCTTTTTGACACCCAAATGGATTATCCCTCTAAAACCAGAACAAATAATTCTGATCCCAGCTCCCTCTAAAGTTTGGACAAAATCCTCGTCGTACTGCAGAATGCCGACATCAACGAGGCCTGGACGTTTGCTACCCGACTGGCCGAAAAGTTGAGGACAGATGATCTGCTAAAAAGAGACGATGGCCAGGAGCTTAGCATTCGAATCAGCGCCGGCTGCGCCCAGGCCCAGGAAGACAGCCTGATCAAAGAGGTTCTGGCAGAAGAGGAATCCAAAGACAACCTGTATCGCGAATTTGAGTTGAAATAGAACTCCCAGTTCTGATTGAAATAAAAAAACAGAACCCGTTTATCTGATTTTTAAATTTCTATCAGCTCCTATTTTTTCCTGCTTTAACACTCGCAAAATAAAAATAATTGCATCGTAGAAAAAACAATTTTATCTAACGCGATAACTCTTTGATATTTATCCTTAATATGCAGCTCTCCCATTTGAATTCTCCTGCATAAGAGAATTCACCTCCGGATTGGCCTCAAATTGGCACATGCTTTGCTCTTGTAAATTCACCGCAGGGGAAAATTAGCCTGCCGCCCATGGTTCTTCAAAACGCCTTTCAACAAGCATAATTAAGAAAGGAGATTGACCGTGTATGAGAAAATTTTGGTTCCTTTAGACGGGTCAAAAAGGGCGGAAATGATACGTCCCCATGTGAGAGAGCTGGCTATCAGGTTTCAGGCGACTGTCATCCTCATAATGGCAATCGAAAATACCTATATTGATGGCGATGGTGAACCATTATCGATATATGGCGCTAAAGGTATCGACTCAAAATTGAAGGACAGCGAGGATTACCTTAATGAAATTGTAGCCAAATTTCGGACTAAAGGCGTTGCCTGCAAAAGGCTGATTGCCCATGGATCGGTTGTAGAAAAGATAATTGAGGCCGCCAACACTGAAGATGTAGACCTCATCGCGATGACGAGTCATGGATGGGGGGGTCTTGCCCGCATTTTTTACGGCAGTGTTGCCGCGGGCATTTTAAACCGAATCGATCGCCCACTTTTTATCGTTCGTTCGCGGTGGGCTGAATAGAACCATTCGATGTATTAACTTTTTGGTATTGACAAAAGGATTTAGGCAAGGAGGCTTCAAATGGCGGATACTAAAAAAACAACTACAAACGAGAAACCTTCCGCTGGGAAAGAAATTTCCATTGTAGTCGATAAACTGAAAAAAGGATTGTCGCAAGCATACGAGGCTGGAGCCAAAGTCGTCGATGAGCTGTCCCAGAATGCCCAGGAATACGCCGAAAAGTACAGGGCAGAATCAGAAATAAAAAAACTGAAGGGCGAAAAAGATAAACTGATGGCTCAACTGGGTCAATCTGTTCTTAAACACCACCTGGCAGGCGGTGGGTTTGCGGAATCCTTTTTCAATGGAAAAGAGACAATTGATCAATTCAATCAAATTGAAATCTTAGATAAGAAGATCATTAAAATCGGCAAAAAACTGGATAAATAAGGAGTCATGCGATGGGTTTGTTAGATAAAATAAAAGAGAGCCTGTTTCAGGGGTCGGAAAAGATAACCGACGTCACAGAGAAGATAGTCGAGAAAGGCAAAAAGGTCGGTACCGAGGGCGTTGAAGCTACCCGGGAAATTTTCCTAACCATCAGTGAGAGAACTTCCGATGTGACGGCTCTGGCCAAATTAAAACATGAATTGGCTTCTTTTCCGAAACAGTTGGATGTGGAAGCTTTAAACCTGGGGAGGGTGGTTTTAACCCTGCGCCGGAGTGGTGAATTTGCCCCGGAAAACGAAACCTTCCGAAAACAGCTCAAAACACTCGAGGAATTGGACAGCACCTTTAGAATGAAACAGAATGATTACGAGCAATTAAAAAAGAAACATTCTAGTAATTATGTTATTGAAAAGCTTAGCGAGGACCTTTCATCGGCCGACGCAATTATTGATCAAGTGATTATTTCCAACCAATCGAATGTCGTCAACAAATTATTAAAAGAAATTCTACTGCCCAAAGAGGCCCTGGTGTCGGCCATCAAAAGAGAAGAGCAAGTGATTATCCCGGATGGCAATACCCAACTGCAAGCAGGCGATCAGGTCATTGTCATTGGCAAAAAAAACGATGTCGAAAAAGTTGTCAAAAGGTTTGCGGCAAATTAAAGAGTTTACCAACCCTGTAATTTCAATAGGATGTCAAGCTTGAAACATGTAATTTGGGGAAATTGCAGATATTAATTAAGAAAGGAGATTAACCGTGTATGATAATATCCTGGTTCCTTTAGACGGATCAAAAAGAGCGGAAATGATACGTCCCCATGTCAGAGAGTTGGCGAGCCGGTTTCAGGCAACTGTCATCCTTGTCATGGTTATCGAACATATCTATGCCGATGGTATTGGCGAGACATATATTCACATCAGTGAGGAAGCTTTCAACGCCAAATTAAAAGATAGCGAGTTATACCTTGAAGGAATTGCATCCAAGTTCAGGGATAAAGGTATTGCCTGCAAAACGCTGGTTGCCCATGGACCGGTTGTAGAAAAGATAATTGAGGCCGCAAACACTGAGGATGTAGACCTCATCGCGATGACGAGTCATGGATGGGGGGGGCTTGCCCGCATTTTTTACGGCAGTGTTGCCGCCGGTATTTTAAACCGGGTCGATCGCCCGCTTTTTATCGTTCGGTCACGGTGGGAGGGATAAATTAAGGGAACATACAAAGATGCCAGGCAGACTATTCCCTATCGAAACAAGGAGGCAAAAATGAGTATCAGAAAGCAATACCTGAAAAGCAGACCGTTATGCAAAGCGACCTTCCGGATCCCTGAGGAAATGGGCAGCTCAGCTAAATCTGCTCACATTGTGGGCGAATTTAACGATTGGACATTCTTTTCTAATCCTATGAAAAAATTAAAAAGTGGCGCATTTACTGCTACTCTGGAGCTTGAACCGGGCAGAGAATACCAGTTTCGCTATCTGCTGGACAAAAAGATCTGGAAAAATGAAAGCGACGCGGATAAATCGGTGCCCACTCCCTACGGAGATAGTGAGAACTCGGTCATCATTATTTAAGTAGTTGTTATCACTTTCGGCCGAGTTAGAAATTACTTCCGCTACTCGTCTCATACCTTCTAATGATTTCATACAGATATGGTGCGGCGAAATGAGTAGAATTAAAAAAATAATGGTGGCTGTCGATTTTTCATTATATTCAGTGGAAATTGCTAAATATGCCAGAGGTATAGCCGAGGATTTAAAAGCGAACCTGGCCCGGTGCCGCTGCTAAGCATTCGTGAAAAAGAGGATGAAAAGTAAATGACACGAGAAGTGATTTCGGCAGAACCCTCTTGAAGTATCCTGGATATTGTCACAGATCTGGAGAAAACCAAATCTCAGCAATGCCGATCTTGGAAGACGGATCCGTCCTGGGAATGGTTAGTTCCGTTTTGTTTTAATGGTTTTCAGACAGGTAGGCTTCAATGAAAACATCAATCACATTCATCACATCCTCCCTGATTAGGGTCACGCGCCTGAATCCCACAGATTCCGTTTGCCAGGTGATTGCCAGCGCCTTTAAACCAGGGTCGCGCGGAAACAACACCATTTGACGAAAGTTGAGTCGTATGGCGTACACATATTTCTTTTTGGGATCGACCCTCCCAATCACACTCCCATCCTGGGTTTCATAGGTTTTTTTTGCAGCTTCAGGCTCCGAAAATTTCATTCTTATGTTGAGAATACCCTCGGTCTCTGATCTTTTGGCTGATTCCTCGGGGAACACCGGGATCCCGGCCTTCTCAAGTTTTTGCTCTATGAGTGATTGTAAATAACTTTCCTCCAATCCTACCTTTTTGAGTTCTTCGCGCCACTCAGGTTCCCACGAATGAACGTTTACAATTACCGATTGGATACCACGAAGTGTGGCACGGTCCCTGGCTCTGTCATCGGCCAAACAAATTGAATTGAAGGACACTGAAAAGCAAAAAAGAGTCATAATAATCAACTGTTTTTTGAGTACCATGGAACTGTTCCTTATCTGTGTTTATTTTAAAGGACTGCGTTCTTTTGATTAGGGTTCTATTTTTTCCTTTTGCCTTTGCCCTGTTGCTCGTTTTTTTGTTTCGGTACTCTCAACAGCCAACCTGCCACAACACCTATAGCCAGGGCACCAAAGAGCATTAATGCTCTCGACAGTGAAATGGTCCAGACCAGAAATCGAAATTCCACCACCTGGGTGTTTTGAATAACAAAAACAAGGACAACCGCAATTAAGCAAATAAAAACAATATTTCTTATCATTTTAGCCTCCTTTAATTATGCAAGGCATTAGCCGTTTAACCCGGATTCTCCAATTCAGAAAAGTTTTGGGCAACGGAAGTTTCTATTTTACTGGAAGCTATCTCAAAAAAAGGCGATTCTCGGGCCGCTGTTTCTCGGACAGCCTACACCAATAACTTCAGTTGTCTTATTACGCGATCGGCCAAACCGCCGGGATCATTCACCTTGCCCCGAATCTTTGACAACGGAATCTCGGCTCTGGCGGCGCTCGCGTACCCCCCTGCGGAGCCACCCCAAGGGCCAAACAGCTTCTGGGCAACGTTTCCGGCATTACCCCGAAATGTCGCATTCCTCAAAACAACAACCAGCTTCGCATCGTATACTCCAGATACAATACTCCAGTTTGCTTCAGCGAGCTTTAAGAAAAAATCCGCAAGGATGACAAGAATATCGGGATTGTCAACCCTTTCCATGTGTACATAGGCTATGTCGCCAATGAAAGTTAGTCGTTCGATCGCAAAGCGAAATTTAGAAAGTGTCTTTTTAGTTATCTCTGAAGACTCAATTTTTTTGATGATGTTCATATTTACAAACGCATGAAGATATCTGAATGAATTGAGATCACCTGGAATACATTTCCTTATAAAATTGTCTGTATCCGTTTTGATCCCGTAAAATAGGGCGGTCGCCAGCCTTCCTGAGGGTACAATCCGGGCCGCCCTCAGATATTCGGTCATCATGGTTGAGGTTGCCCCATACTCTTCTCTAATATCGACAAATGGCGCACGGGATGTGGGCAGCGCAGGATGATGATCGATGATGATGTCAAATTGCACCCCTCCATACTCCGCACGGTGCTGCGGCTGTGAATCCAACAGAGCCCATTTGTTTATGCTTGCTCGCTTTATATACCTGATATGTTCCTGCTCAACTTTGAGCAGGGATGTAAAAGCCAGGTTATCGGTGCGTTTAATACGGTTGATGTGATATATCAGGACGTGGGTAACTTTTCGCCACATGAGTCGTCTCAAGGCCAGCGCACTCGCCATGGAATCGGGATCTGCGTCTATGAGAATGCCCAACGTATCCCCGGGCCGCACTGTTTGCTGAAGCTGTTTCAATTTCTTCGCAACCGAGATGGACTTTGGGAAGGGCTGATCCATTATATTTGGTCTTATTGTATCCGTCATTTTTTATTCAATTTTTCGGTTGGCACTCTGGATCTTTTCATTTTACCAGTGCGGCTGATTACCGATGCCTTTGCCCATAACCTCCAGGGTTTCGGTGACGACGACGAAGGCTTCGGGGTCAATATTTTTGATCATCTGTTTAAACCGCGAAAGCTCGCTGAAGGTAACTACCGAATAAAGGATACGCACCTCCTGGCCGGTGTAGCCACCCTCACCACGCACCACGGTGACCCCGCGCTGCATGCGTTCCATGATTTCGTCCGAGATTGCCTGCCACTGTGGCGAGATGATCATGATCGCCTTGCGCTGGCTCAGCCCGGTGATCACCATATTTACACAGTAGGAGGTCACATACATGAAAATCAGCGTATATATGACCATTTCCAAAGGGATGCGAAAGGCCGCAGCGCCTATCAGCAGCGCATTAAAAGCCAGCACGAAGGTGCCCGGCCGGATGGAGAACTTCTTGAATAAAACCACCGACAGGATATCCAGCCCGCCCGCCGACCCCAGCGACCGCAAAATGATTCCTGATCCCACACCGGTAATAATGCCCGCTGTTAAAGCGGCCAGAATCATATCGTTGATCGGGATAAGGGGATAGGGTAGAAACATAACGGCCGAAAAGATGATCACTCCGGCAACGCTGTACCAGAAGAACCGGCGTCCGACAAACAGCCAGCCGATGAAAAACAGCGGAATATTCAGAATGAAATAGATCACCCCCACCGGTAGCGACGGTAGAACATAGTGTATTAGAAGCGACAGCCCCGTCACACCGCCGGCCAGAAACTCCTTGGGAATCAAAATTCCTTTGATGGTGGCGGCACACAGAAAACAACCGACGATGATAAGCAGCAGGTTCCATAAAATGGTTAAAGCTAAGGGTCTTTTTTTTGTCATCATTAACTTTCCAGATCAAATCCTATTCCGGGTTTGCCGGTGGGATATAAAATTCCGTTTTTCAGTATCACGGCCCCGGCCGAAGGGTCGCCGATCAAATCCAGGTGCCCGTCCAGATCGGCATAGGCCACATTCGGCCGCGCCAGAGCAAAGTGTAGACCGGCGGCGATCCCGAACGCCGCCTCATCCATGCAACCGACCATAACCTCCAGATTCGCCGCCCTGGCAACCACGCTGATTCGCAGGGCTTCTGAAATCCCGCCGACCTTCATCAATTTGATATTGACCATGTCCACCAGTTCCCGCCGGGCCAGACGAAAGGCATCTCGAAGGCTCATAATACTCTCGTCGGCCATAACCGGCAGGGGCACCCTGGCGGTAATCCGGCCCAGGAGCTCCAGATCCTTTCTGGGGGTCGGCTGCTCAATTAACGCCAGTCCGGCACTGCGGGTACGCTCCACAAATCGCAGGGCCTCCAGTTCGGAGTATCCCTGATTGGCATCAAAACGCAATTCGATTTTGTTGCCGAGGGCCTCCCTGAGCTTTAGCACGCATTCGATGTCATCATCAACATTAAGGCCGCCTTTTATTTTTAGGGCCCTGAACCCCTGAGCCACAAATTCTTCTGCCCTGGCGAAGGTATCTTCCAGGGGCAGAATGCCAATGGTGACACTGGTTTTGATGCGGGTGCGAAATCCGCCCAGTAGTTTGTACACCGGCAGTTGTGCAAATTTACCGAGGATATCGTACAGGGCCATGTCCACCATGGCCATGGCCGCTGGATGGTCCGCCAGCAGCGGTTTCAGTTTTTCAGTCAGCACCGCGATGCGCAGGGGGTCGGATTTTAAGAGCAACGGCGTTATCGTATCGTCACAGATCCGCCTGACCGTCTTGAATGTTTCCCCGGTGACCTGGACATCAGGGGCGGCGCATCCGTAACCGGCAGGCCCCCGGTCGGTCTCGATCCGCAAAAAGACATTGGTGCACGAATCGATCGTCTCATAGGCTATGGTGTAAGGCTCAGCAAGTTGCATCTCGACCGGCCAGGTCTCAAGGGCAGTGATTTTCACGATTAGTACCTTCGATGATGGATTTCCGCCAGGGACATCTGCTTTAAATCTTCCACCAGGGCAACCAGGTGAGCGATCATCAACTCCCAGATCTTTTGCCCCTTTTCGGCACTGGCAATGGTGGGATCTCCCATCACACCGGTATTTGAAATTCGGCGGGTGTGTGCATACCACAGGACACCGCGCTTGGAGGTAAAATCCAGATAGCGGCTTGAAAATTTCGGGACCGATTTGGGGGCCTGATCCATTTTCACCAGGTGGGGCCGCACGGCCAGGCTGGTGCTGGTTTCGGTCTCACCGGCATGGACGTCATTGGGGGTTTCAATCAGACGGTCGATATCGATATCGCTGGTTTCACCGGTGTCGACGCAGACAAAAATATGGGCATCGCGGTTGATCATCTGGGCCGCATGATTCAGGGCCGGACTGTTGCCGCCATGTCCGTTTATAATCACAAATTTCTTGATCCCATTGCGGGCCGCACCGATACCGATTTCATAAATCAACCGGGCCAGGGTGTCATTGGAGACGCTGATGGTTCCTTCAAAGCTTTCATGGTGATAGGACACTCCGTAAGAGACAGGCGGCAGCACCAGGGGTTTGGGATCGCTGCAGGCGTCGGCCACGCGTCGGGCCAAATAATCGGCATCGAAGGCATCGGTATCCAGCGGCAGGTGAGGGCCGTGTTGTTCGATCGCCCCCACCGGCAGCAGGGCGATGTCCACCTCCTTCAGGCGGCTGGCGGCATCCGGCCAGGTCAGCTCGCCCCACAAATAACTCGAAGGCGAAGACGGGTTGGCCGGATCGGCGGCCGCTGTTCCGTTTGGCGTGGTATCCAGCTCAAAGGGATAAGGTTGATGGAGGGCCGGATCTTTAAGCGGATCGAACTCGACCCACCTGCGCCCGCTGCGTCGGAGCGCCCCCTGGAAATTTTTTCGCAATATATTCAGGATCGGTTGCCGCAAATCCATGGGTATAGCGTTTAAAGGCGAATTTGTGGCGTCGAAGCGCAGTTTGAGAATTTCAGGCTTTTCCTTGAAGAACTTTTTTTGATCCTGCGAGATATCAATCAAACCCTTTTGACCGAGAATAAAGCCGAGGTGCCTAACCGCGGGTGTTTCCTGGGAAACTCCCCGGGTGGCGAACCCTTTCAGGCAGGTCTCAATCTGAGATTCCCGGTAGCCGCATTGCTTCGGGTCTTCGTCCAGGGCCAGCAGCATACTCACGATCCGGCGGCATTTTTCGCATTTTCCGCAGGGATAAATGCGTTCTCCCTCCTGGTGGGCCGCATGGCAGGAAATCTGATGCTGCAGCAGCTGCGGATAACGCTGCGCCAGGATTTTCTCAATCATCAGTTCCGACAGCGGCCGCAGCAGGGAAAACTGGCTCACGGACCAGCCTTTGCGCATAAAATAGCGCGACAGGGCGCGGTCAAAAAAAATGCTCTGATCGTACAACCCGTCGTAGTGGGAGATTCCGTGTGCGCTTTTGCGGGTGGTGGTGTCATACTCGTCTCCAATAACCAGCCGCCCGATGCCCCGTCTGCGAACCAGCGGCAACACCCCGAACAGAAATACCGCCACCGTCCACAAGCGGATAGGATACTGATCGGAACGGACATCGGCAAAATCCAGACGAATAAACGGCATCCGGCGCAGCATCCAGGCAAACAGCCGATCGGAGTTGGTCCACACCCTGGCCGTGTTGGTATCATTTTGTTTAAGATGACGGTATGCATTTAAAGCCGTAAACCAGTGGCGGCCGGATTCATTGACAAAAATGGGATGGACCTTACGCCCGATCTCATTGAGCAGCCCGTAACTTAAAAGGCTGTCTTTGCCGCCGCTGGAAAGCACGCCATGCCGGTTTTTATCGGTGGCCCACAGCTTCCACTGTAATCCGGAAGTGTCGCCTTTTGCCGCAGAAAACACAAGATCGGCCTGGAGATATTTCGCCTTTTTCACCGGCGGTAAATTCGCGGCTTCACCGGCCAGAAACGGATTGGGTTCCAGGAATTTTTTAACATAGATTTCCCGGGCGGTGTTTTCGGCCATATCCATTAAAAACCGCCGATCGGTATCGTCGTAACGCCCGTGAAACACCATCGAGCGGCAAAAAAGACCGTAGTTAAGCGCCACCTGGGCGGCGATCAGGTCCGCCAGGTTCTGCGATTCGGGTTCGGACGGGTCAAATACAGCTTCCTCATAACGGTAGATAAGCTCCGTGCGGTGCTCCTGCCCATCCAGGAACAGCCGATAAGGCGCCAGCAGCCGTTTGGGCTCCACCTTGACCGGTCCGACTTCGAGTCGATCGAAAACAGTTAGAACAGAAAACGGATCCTTTGGATCCTTAGAGCCTTTATGTTTATTTCGCGTTTTCTGATTGATTTTATCAGACATGCTTTTTTACCTTATTTAGATATGCCTTTAAAAACGTTATCAATCCCTGTGGACCGTCTCTGAGCACATCAAATGCCGGCAACCCAACGGTCTGTTCGACGGCACTGCAAACCAGTGGAACCTGCTCGGAAGGTAGATTTTCATGGTTGATGGTCACGGCCACCACGGGTTTTCCGGATAGAAGCTCAATAACCTCGATCTGCTGCGCCAGGGGCTGGATGGGATAACCTGGAAAGCCGTCGTATTCCAGGCGCGCCGGCGCATGCTGAAGGACGATGATGTCGGGGCGGCCAGCCGCCAGAATTTCAAATCCGCCGGGATATGCCGGGTTCATC
>JBATKU010000176.1:0-4324 GCA_049669725.1 Desulfobacterales bacterium | reverse complement strand
GCAGCAATGTGACTGGATTTGAATGGGCGCCCGACAGTTCCCGGATAGCTTTTGTTGCCAATAAAATTCCTTCAAGATTTGCATTATATACAACCTCACCCAATGACAGCAACAATGTCCTTGTTTCTTCAAATTTGCTGGCAGACAGTGAGGTAGTCTCCTTTGGTTGGGCACCCGACAGTTCCAGGATTGCCTATATTGCAGATGAACTTAGCATTAATATATTAGAATTATTTACGACACGTCCAGCTGTTCCTCCTATGATAACCAAAATTTCCGGCAATCTTGTTGGAGGTGGTGATGTTCTTGGATTTGAATGGGCCCCGAATAGCTCACGGGTTGCCTACACTGCCGATCAGGATGAAAACGATGTTTTGGAGCTTTACACGTCTACACCGGACGGTGTTGTCAATGACATTATATCGGACGTGAAAGTGCCCGGTGGTGATGTACAGGATTTTAAATGGGCGCCGGATTCATCCGGAGTTGGTTATATTGCCGACCAGGATACCGACAATGTTATAGAGTTATATGCCTCGCAACCGAATGGCAACCAGAACACCATTCTTTCCGGTACCCTTGTTAACGGTGGTGATGTATTTTCCTTTGATTGGGTTCCTTGAAAATAGAAGCTGATAGCCGCGTTTTCTCTATCTTATAAACCGCTGGCAAATTAACCAGGTTTGGCCAAATTCGATTTTCATGGTTTTGGTGCAAATTATAGTTCTTCTAGATGTTAGAAGAACCACAATATTTTGCACGCAGTAAAGAAAAAATACCTATGTATTCATTATCTCACTGCCAGACTTACAGATGCTAACTGGCTTTACCATGATAAGCCGATGCCAGCATATTCGCAAAGCTGACATTGCCCATGGTCATTAATTTTATCGATCTGTCCGTCTTTGGATCCAGCCGATTAAAGACAGCCTTTTTAGATAGTCCGTTTTCCTTTAGCTTTCGAACCTTACCGACGATGTCTTCCAGAAACTGCAATTTCTGTTTTAGTTTTGATTTTCCATTTTGAGGGCAGGGGTTATGGGCACAAAAAAGGGCGTCAAAATCTAGTTTTAAGACCCTTTCCAGGGATTCGATCTGGTCAAAAATTTTTTCATCAGCGCGAAAATACCTGATTCGCTGTCCCAGGTAAAGATCGCCTGAAAAGAGCCAGCCATTGGTCTCTTCGAAAAAAACCGTATGATCTTTGCTGTGGCCCGGTGTATGAACCGGCACTAGGCTATATCGATTCGATTCCACGGCAGGGCCCAGCGGCAAAAGCCTGATATTTTCCGACCTGCCCCAGATCAATCGCTGGTAGGGAAGAATACGGAAACCGGTTGCCATCTTTTGAACGGCTAAGGGATGGCCGTAAGCTTCGATGTGATGCTGTTTGCAAATCGCTGAAGCGTTACCGCTATGATCTTCATGGTGATGGGTAAGCAGGATCTGCTGCAGTTTTTTTTCGCCAAGCAGTTCAATAACGGCTTTCTGCATATGGCGTTGGCCGGTATCAATGACAAGTCCATCAAGGATATACAGGTATACCGACATGAATGGTGGACCGATAGGGCCATAGCCGAGCTTGACCGCCTCAATGTCTCCAAACTTTTCAATCTTTACTTGATTCATAGCAGGAACGGGTTGCGTGTTGCGGGTTCCGCGATACGGGTTGCGGGGGGCTATTTGCGAGTTTCGCGGTGCGGGCTACGAGATAAGGGTTTCGCGTTTCGAGTTGCTCTCCAGTAGAAGCGTCAGACCTGCTATTGGCTACCAAACGGACGCGCAACACGTAACTCGCCCCGCGCAACGCGTATCCCGCACCTCGCACCTCGCACCCCGCAGCCCGAAACCCGTAACCCGCAAGGCGTATCATCATCTGCGGATGGTGACTTTTTCCATCACCACATCGTCCACCGGACGGTCACCCGGACCGGTTTTGGTTGACCCGATTTTTCTTACCACGTCCATACCCTCCGTCACTTTACCGAACACTGAGTGGTTGTTGTCCAGATGGGGGGTAGGGCCGAGGGTGATGAAAAACTGGCTTCCATTAGTTCCGGGTCCGGCATTGGCCATGGAAAAAATTCCCTCGCTGTTATGTCTCAGGGATGAATCAAACTCATCGTCGAAACGGTATCCCGGGCCGCCGGTGCCGGTTCCCGAAGGACATCCGCCTTGTATGACAAAGCCTGCAATGACCCGATGAAAAATGAGGCCGTCGTAAAAATTCCCATCCCTGTCCGTCTCTTGGCGGCCTTCGGCCAGGTTGATAAAATTCCATACGGTTTCAGGACACTCTTTGGCGTATAGTTCAGCCTCAAAATTACCCTGATTGGTTTCGAAAACCGCCGTTGCCCGTTCGATGTCTTCCTTATAATCGCTTTTTGTTGTCATTTTAGTCTCCTTTTTATTAATCTTTTCAAAACCCTAAATCCGAGATTTTACCGAATAATTTGTCTCCTTCCAGTTTTTCTATTTTTATTTCTATAAGTTTATTTTGTAAGTCTCCATCGCCATCAATCAACACCGGTAAATAGTTTGAAGAAATCCCTTTCAGCAAACCGGTAGAGCCATCCCTTCTGGTTTCAATCAGAATCGGCAGTGACTTCCCTATAAATCTGCGGTAGAATTTCAGGCGCTTCTGATGGCCCAGTTTGCGGATGCGTTCACATCTGGCTTTTATCACCGGGGGATTGAGCTTGTTCGCGAATTTGTCGGCCGCGGTTCCCGGTCGTGAGGAAAACGGAAAGACATGCAGATAGCTGACGGGTAAATCGGCTATCAACCTATATGTGTTGTCAAAGGCCGCCTCACTTTCTCCTGGGAATCCGATCAGCGTATCCACTCCGATGGCGGCATCCGGTATCAGTCTATGAATGCTGCTGATGAGTTCATAGAAGTCCTGCGCGGAATAAGGGCGGCCCATTTTTTTCAAAATACCATCATCTCCGCTCTGCAGCGGGATGTGAATATGTTTGCAGAATATGTCTGATTCCGCCACACACTTAATAACTTCTCCGGTAAGCTCGAAGGGTTCAATGGAACTGATGCGGACCCTGGTGATTGATTTTCTATCAACGATACGCTCCATCAGTTCCGATAGATGGGTGGCGGGAACCAAATCATGGCCGTAGGCGCCGAGATGGATTCCTGTCAGCACCACTTCATGAAAGCCGGCCCGGGCGAGATGTTCGATACTTTGCAGGACCTTATCCAACGGCATGCTGCGGCTGCGACCTCTTGCATAGGGAACGATGCAGTAAGTGCAAAACGCGTCACAGCCATCTTGAATTTTTAAAAACGGCCGTGTTCGAGGCGCTGAAGTTGCCGTCGGCATCAGTTGAAAGCGACGTTTTTGGTGGACACCACTGAGTGATGAAACCTGATTTTCGCAAGCTTCATTGCCATCGGTACGGATCATCCGGCTAATGGACAGCTTTTTGTCATGACCGACAACGTCATCAACGCCATCGATTTCATTAATTTCCTGCGGCGCGGTTTGGGCATAGCATCCTGTTACGATTACGCGAGCTTTCGGGTTGGCGCGGATGGCTTTGCGTACCGCCTGTCTTGACTGCATGGAGGCCTTTTGGGTCACTGTGCAAGTATTTACAATACAGACCTCGGCTGTGTCACAATCCGCAGCTGCCGACCAGTCGGAAGACAACAGATCCTGGGCAATGGCTTCTGACTCCGCCTGATTGACTTTACAACCCAATGTTGTGATGCTATATGTCTTTGGTTTTTTTCCCATACTAAACGTCAATTGCGGAGCATATTAAATATCGAATATCGAACAAGGAATGTGGATAAAGTCAGGTCGGGATTCTGCGCTTTGGGCTTCACCGTAATTTGGCGCAGGAGAGGTGCCGCAACGAATGATCTGCCCGGAAACATGCTTACCTACTTTAGTTTTAGGCAGAGACTCCGCAATTCGAATAATTCGAACTGCAAAATCTATCAGACGTTCTTCAAGGTAAAATGTTCTTTTATCCTTCGACATTCATCATTCCTTGTTCGATGTTCTGCGGTTGAATAAAAGTAGTCTATCCCTAATGCATCGTATAACCTTGTATGCTGGATTTAATTATCCAGCCACCCCTCCTCAGAGACTTATAAACTATCAGCTATGAGCTCTGAGCTATGAACTATGTTATCCAACCACCGCCCAGTATCTCATCTCCCCGATAAAAAACCGCACCCTGGCCGGGGGTTACGGCCGCTTGCGGCTCTTTAAATCGAACAACAGCCGAATTCCGATCCCCGGGAATGACTGTTGCCGCAACTTCTTGACTGCGGTACCGCACCCGGGTGTGCAGTTCCA
>JBATKU010000175.1:0-1895 GCA_049669725.1 Desulfobacterales bacterium | reverse complement strand
AGCCTGCACATGGTCAGCGGGGCGGGGCATGATGCCAGTTATATGAACCAGGTTTGCCCAACTGCGATGGTTTTTATTCCCAGTATCGGCGGCCGCAGCCACGTCGAGGTGGAAGAAAGTCGCTGGGAGGACTGTGAAACCGGTGCAAATGTGCTGCTGCACGCAATTTTGCAATCAGCCAATGAAAAATAACGCCTAACATTTTTTCTCACATTGAAAACCTGGCTTTCTCGGCCAGGTTTTCTGCGTGAGAAAAAATTTTTAAAATCCTTCAAAAGGCTCGCGCTTCACAAACCTTCCGTGGCCGACCTTACCGACAAACTCCATCTGGTCGCCGTTCCAGCGCGCCACTTTTTCTCCGCGGGAGTAAACCGCGCTGGGCATGCCGGTAATTTCCACACCTTCAAACGGGGTGTAGTCTACATTCATGTGCAGCTTGTCCTGGGAGATGGTGAAGGTTTGATTCGGATCAAAGACAACGATATCCGCATCCTTGCCCACGGCAATCTCACCCTTGTTTTTCAGACCGAACATGCGCGCCGTACCGGTGGACAAAACATCCACCATACGTTCCAGGCTGATGCGGCCTTTGACCACACCCTCGGAATGCAACAGCATCGCCAGGGTTTCAATGCCGGGTGCACCATTGGGAATTTTTTTGTAGTCGTCTTTGCCGAACATGTCCTTTTTACCTTTAAAATCAAAGGGGCAGTGGTCGGTGGCCACCACCTGAATATCGCCGCCGCGCAACCCTTGCCAGAGGGCATCGTTGCTTTCTTTGGTTCTTAATGGCGGGGACATGACGTATTTGGCGCCGTTGAAATCCGGCTCCTTGTAGCGTTCATCGTCAAGCAACAGATACTGGGGACAGGTTTCGGCATACACGTCGACACCGTTATCCCGGGCTTCCTTGACCTTCCACAGTCCCTCTCTGGAAGATAGATGCACGATATAAATGCGTGATCCGGTCAACTCCACCATTTTGGCGGCCCTGCCGACAGCTTCTTCTTCGGCGATGTTGGGGCGGCTGACGGCATGATAATGAGGTGCGAGTTTTCCTTCTTTTGCAAGAACCTCATTCATATGCTGAATGATGTAAACATTTTCCGCATGCACCTGGACCAGGCCGCCGTATTTTTTAGTTACTTCCAGCAGCTTGATCATGGTGGCATCATCCACCCGAAAGTCATAGACCATAAATATTTTAAAGCTCGGCGTACCGTATTCCAGGCAGGCCTTTTTAACCTCATCGATCACATCCGGTCTGGGATCCATGATCGCCGGATGCAAAGAATAATCCACACAGACTTTGCCTTCCGCCAGTGCTTTTTTACGTTCCAGTGCCTCAAACAGGGTTTCTCCCTTTTGCTGCAAATCAAAATCAACCACACAGGTGACACCGCCACAGGCCGCTGCGATGGTGCCGGTCTCATAGTCATCCTGAGCATAGGTTCCCATAAAAGGCATGGAAATATGGGTGTGGGGATCAATCGCCCCCGGCAGAATGTATTTCCCCTTGGCATCGACGACGTCATCGGACGCATTATCCAGATTCGTGCCGATGGCTTTGATGGTGCCGCCATCGGCAAATACATCGGCCCGGTAGCGACCTGTCGTGTTTACGATGGTGCCGTTTTTAAATAACACACTCATTTGGACCCTCCTTTGTAAATGCCTCAACTTTTACATTTTTTTCCATACTGTTGTCCATCACGGCTGTCTCGCGACGATGCCAATCCCTTGGCATTTCCTTGAAGGAAATCAGTTCGGGAACAGGGCACACAAACTGACACAGCATGCAGCTCAAACATTTGTCCTCGATCAAATTCGGCCGGCGGGTTTCCGCATCCCATTCAATTGCCTGACCGGCGGCATCCTGACACACGATGTAACAC
>JBATKU010000174.1:0-1550 GCA_049669725.1 Desulfobacterales bacterium | reverse complement strand
CACTGAGCCATCCTGATTAAACGAGAATTTCAGGTTCGAAGGATCAATACCGTGATCCCTTAACGTCGCGCTTGGCCCCTTTACAGTTTCAGCCGGCGTGGATTTATTACCCCCGAGTATCTTACTGAATTTATCCATGAAACCCATTATGTCTTGCTCCTGTCCATCTGTTATCGCAGGTTTTAGTCTAGCTTGAAAATGCTGCTTGTAAAGAACAAAAAACCATCCCGGGCAATTTCGGGTGTGTCATGTTGTTAACTATGTCAACGATTGTTAAAAAATTAATGATGGCTCTTCCAATTTGTGGTTTACCTGTTAAAGTTTGAGGGTCAAATAAGGGCAAATGAAATGTTCGGGGTTGTGTGACCCCGTGTATCTAAAAAGGAGATAACCATTATGAGCGTAGCAAGAAACACGGAAATATCCGCATCGTCCAAAAAGGGTTTTGAAGATGCCATAGAAAAAGGCATCAAGCGTTTTTCACAGACCATCAAAAATGTTGAAAGCGCGTGGATCAAGGAACAGAAGGTCGTGGTGAAAGACGGGCAGGTTTCAGAATACCGGGTCACCATGAAAGTGAGTTTTGTTTTAAATGACTAGTGCGTGATCAATTAACTTAATGAAGGAGATATAACAATGGCAGGTAAATTTGAGTGTTACAAAGACAAGGCAGGTGAATTCCGCTTCCGGCTGAAAGCCGGCAATGGCAACGCCATACTTTCGAGTGAAGGTTACAAGTCAAAATCAAGTTGCACGAATGGTATTGAGTCAGTAAGGAAAAACAGCCAGGATCCTGACCGGTTTGTAAAAACGGTGACGGATGGCGGTAAATTCCGCTTCAACCTGACGGCTAAAAACTCCCAGACCATCGGTACCAGCCAGAACTACCAATCAGAATCCGGCCGCGACAATGGTATAAAAAGTGTTGCAAAAAATGCCCCCGGGGCAGTGGTGGTCGAACTGAGCTAGGCTCACCCGACTGTCCAGCCGCGCAGTACACAATGCAGCCCGGTGCGAACCGTGGCTGCGTGCTGTAGCGTGTGTTCCTGAAAAGTGGATAGTCCCACCAGAGCGGCCCGGCACACGGGATTTCCCGGATCATCAAGCCAACAAGGAAACATGAGATGAACTTACTTGAATTATTAAATAGCGCCGGCGGCCAGCAGAGCCTCGGCAGTCTGGCCGGCAATTTGGGGCTTGACTCCACTAAAGCGAATAGCCTGGTCGATGCCCTGGCACCTGCGCTCATGGGCGCTTTACAAAAACAGACGAGTTCGCAGGACGGTCTTGCCGGTTTCAAAAAAGCGTTGCAGAGTGGCAAACACCAGGCCTACCTCAGCAAACCGGAAAGCATGTCCTCGCCTGCTACCGTGGCGGACGGCAACAACATCCTGGGCCACATTCTCGGCAGCAAAGATGTCAGCCGGAATGTTGCCGCCCAGGCCGCAGCGTCTACCGGTATCGATGTCAGCCTGATCAAAAAGGCGTTGCCTTTGATAGCCGGCCTGGCAATGGGGGCCATGAGCAAGAGCAGCAATGCGGGGGAATCA
>JBATKU010000173.1:0-2962 GCA_049669725.1 Desulfobacterales bacterium | reverse complement strand
GTCCCAATTCCAGAGCCCCTTCCTCTGTTTGAGCTTCACCGTTTTCGGTATGGGTTCTATCAAGTCGATAAACAGCTTATATCCGGCTTTTTGCAGCAATTTCCTTTGGTTGTTAAGATCCATCTTCCAGTTCGGATAGACCCAGTAGTCGGTGTCATATTTTGCGACCCAGGCCTGCTCCCCCCGGGGGCTTGAAAAAGCTTTATTCGGCTTTACCTCTTCCGCCAGGGATCTGGCAACACACAGGGGCCAGCTTCCGGCAATAACAATTCCCAGCGGAAGAGGGCTGTGCTGCGGCAATTGCAGGTAGTCTTCCCGGCCAAGCTCCGGGCTTACAATAACTCCGCTGAGGCCCAAAGATTCTGCTACAGCAATGGCCAGCGGATTTGCTAAATTGCAATAGGGCCCGGCCCATAGATGAAAATCTTTTGGGTTTTTAAAAAATGCAACCTGCCAGGGGGCGTTTAGTACAAAATGGCGCGCACCTTCTTTAATCGCCATTTCCACCCGGGACCTTATTTCGTTTTCATTTTCCGGCCAGACCACCGGTGGAAGCCACCACCAGACAGGTGCCTTCAGCTTGGCCGATATCTCTTTGACCGGCTGCATCGACAACCAGATCCCGATGCCATCCCGGGAAACCGAATCGACCGATTGGCGATGAACCGACAGGTCCACCACCCTGCCCTTTTTTAGACTGGCGATCGGCAGTCGAGGTTGAAACGATGATTCGCGATTGCGAGGCCCCGGTATCTGGTCCAGGGTTTTTTCAAGGTCTGAAATCATGTCTACCAGGGCTTTTTCGCGCCGGTCGGTCAAGAATACCGGCGCACCTTTGGCAGGGGCTTTTTTTGAGGCAAAGCTGACATCAAGCCTACCGCCTTGGGGAACGGACCGACCGATACGTTTGATGGTGTGGCCGGCCTCATCCTCATAGCCCAGCCGCAATACGTCCCCTGCCAGCAGCTCTTCCCGGGTAATAAAATATGGTTTTTGGCCGGGCCCTTTGATTCTTCCCACCAGGAGACCGGAGCCGGTTTGACCGGACAGGTTGACGGGATTCTGTGGTCGTTGGGGTAAAAAATTATAATGGGTTCCGGACCGACCCAGGGCCCTGGCCAACAACTCCAGGGCATTTTTTTTCATTTTGGCATCATGGCCGTGATCTCTAAGCATGCGGTAGGCACTCACCGTGTAGTAAACATAATGGGGACCCTTTTTACGGCCCTCTATTTTCCAGGTGCCTACCCGGGGTATGGACAACAGCACCTTGGCCAGCACATCGACACTAAGATCCTGGCAGGAAAAATATCTGTTTTTCTGATTGCTTTGGCTGTATTGCCGCCGGCAGGGTTGAACGCACCGCCCTCTGAGCCCGCTCTTTCCTCCCATATAGCTGCTCCAATAACATCTACCCGACACCGCATAGCACAGGGCGCCGTGAATAAAAACCTCAAGTCCCAGCCCGTCCGGACACGCCGCAGCCAGCTGTTTGATTTCATCAATGTTAAGCTCTCGGGGCAGAACCACCCGATCGACACCCAGCTTTTGCCGGATCACCGACAGGGCTGCTGAAAATCCTGCATTTGCAAGTGTTGACAGATGTATTTCTCCGGAAAATCCGGTCTGCTTGACCAGCGGTACCATGGCCAGATCCTGGACGATAACAGCATCGGGCTTTACCAGGTGCTGCAGCTGATCGAGCATTTGCCCGGCCCGCAACAAATCATCTGATTTAAGCAGCGAGTTAATGGTCACGAAAACTTTTATACCCTGCTCATGGGCCAGGTGCACCAGAGCCGTAAACTCCTCCATCGCGAAATTTTTGGCCTGCATGCGGGCGGAAAACAGCTTCAACCCGCAGTAGATGGCATCGGCCCGCGCAGCCACAGCTGCCAGGAAAGAAGCACGGTTGCCGGCCGGTGCCAAAATTTCCGGTGTGCGCATGTCGCCCTCTTGCTTGTCCATTTCAGCCTTTCATAAAATCTATTGGAAAATCAGATTATGTTACGTTTCGGCGGCACAATCAAGGGTATTTAGTTGAATAGTTAAATAGTTAAATATATTAAAGGAATGGATTCTATCTTAAAAAGCATGTATTAGAGTAGAGTAGAGGATCAGATGACAAAGTTTAGGCTTCAGCCTACATCAGTTTCAGGGTTTCCCCGTCGTGGCTCATTAGCCGCATGCCATGCATTGCGAACTGATCCCCCCTCGTCAAACCCAGCGTGCGGGTTTCCCGCACTGGGCTTACCCGAAAACTCTCACCTTGGGCATTTGCAGGGAGTTGCGCGATTGGATCGATCACAAATTCACCAGCCCCAGAGACTTAAGGTGTTCGTGTGTCGTCCTGCCTTTCGGAGTTCGAAAGGGTCGCTGGCTCCGTCGCTTGAGATGTGCTATCAAGCGAAGTTCAAGATAACTGTTGACCTTGCGAAATGCCTTGCGTGGATAGCCATAATTGAAATAGTTGCCCCAGCCTGTCAACTGGCGGTTCACATCACTGATCATGCGCAGTATCGGCATACAGCTGCGCCGTCTGGCCGTCAGTTCACGCAACTTTTCGCGCTCACGGGCAAAACAGACTTTTCCGACACAAACACATTGAGGTAGCGTTTCTTCCAATTCTTATACAAACTGCGGTCGAAACGAAATGTGAACCCCAGAAAGTCAAGGCTTTGTCCTGCTTCTCTCAGGTTCACCACTTGGGTCTTTTCGCGATTGAGCTCCAACCCCATCCAGGACTCCAACTTGCCCTCGATCCAGCCTTTGAGCCTGTCACTCTGGTGACGCGCAAGAACAACAAAGTCGTCAGCGTAACGCACCAGACGTGCATTGGCCCAGCTTGCCGGCCCATCCGACTTATGGAACACCTTATCAAACCAGTGCAGGTAAAGATTGGCAAGCAGTGGCGAAATTACACCGCCTTGTGGACAGCCCTTGCAAGGGTGAGTCTTCCTTC
>JBATKU010000172.1:0-14141 GCA_049669725.1 Desulfobacterales bacterium | reverse complement strand
AGGCTGATTTCGATTGTTGACGAGGCGGATGCATCCGTTGCCCGGACGGCGTTTTCAAGTCTGTTGCGCGATGCCCACGACTATACGTGTATGTTCACCGACAGCCGGGGACAGGAACTTGTGCAGGGAACGTTTTGCACGCCGGGTCAGGCAGGTGCAATGGCCCTGGGTGTTAAAAATCTGATCAACTCCATGCCTGTTGATGAATACCGATCGGGAGATGTTTTTATCGTTAACGATCCGTGGCTTCTGGCAGGCCATCTAAACGATGTCTGTGTGATGAGTCCCATATTCTATAAGGAACGACCGGTGGCCTTTACGGCCTGCGTTTTTCATCATTCCGATATCGGCGGCCGGGTGGCTTCTGATAATCGTGAAGTTTACGAAGAGGGCATTTTTATACCCCCGTTAAAGCTTTATGAGGCAGGCGTTCTCAACGAGAGCGTGTTAAACTTAATTCGCTGGAACGTAAGAACACCCGAGGAGGTGACCGGGGATATCCGTTCCCAGGTGGCAGCTAATCATGTATGTGCCCAGAAGGTTGTCGAGATGCTGGAAGACGAAGGGCTGGATACCCTGGATGATCTGGCGGATGAAATCATTGATCGTACTGAAAAAAGCATGCGGGAGGCTATTGCCAGGATACCAAACGGGGTCTATCCCTATGAAGGCATTATCGAGGGAGCCGGCAAAAGAGATGATATAAGTATCAAGCTGAAAGTGGAAGTAAAGGACAGCGATATTTGGATTGATTTTGACGGTACGTCATCCCAGGTGGATTGGGGCGGCAACGTGGTTTACAATTTTACCTATGCCTATGTTTTTATGGCTGTAAAAAGCGCCTTTGATCCCGATATCCCCATCAATGAAGGGGCCATTCGTCCGGTGAAAATGACGGCCCCCGAAGGGACGGTGGTCAATTGCAAATTCCCGGCAGCAGTGGCAGCCAGAATGCAAATCGGTCATTTCATGACCGAGATGGTTTTCAAAGCATTGGCCGAAGCTACCCCTGATAATATTATCGCCGAAAGCGGCGGAACCCCGGCCCAAACAAATATCTTCTACGGTAAACGCTCAAACGGCAAGCCCTGGCTTACCATGATCATTCGTGGGGGCGGTTTGGGCGCCGGCAGTCGCATGGACGGTCATCACTGTGCTATTTTCCCCGCCAATGGGGCCAATACCCCGGTGGAAATTTTTGAAAGCGATACCCCCCTGATCGTGGAAGAGCGCAGCCTGGTGTGTGATTCCGGCGGAGCGGGAAAAATGAGGGGCGGTCTGGGACGCAAAATGATCATCCGGGTGCCGGATGACGACAGTGCTCCCCAGGGTCCCACTTCGATAGCGCTGCAGGCCGGGCGTTTCAAATATGCTCCCCAGGGGCTGTTTGGCGCAGGGCCTGGCGTTATAGCCAAATTTCTGGTCAATGAAAAAGACGGGGATCCCAGCGGATTAACCCTTTGTCAAGCAGGCGACGTCATTCAATTTCTCAGTGCCGGCGGGGGAGGCTATGGAGGCGCCTACGAGCGGGATCCCGATGCGGTTGAACAGGATGTTATCAACGGATATATCAGCATCGAAAAGGCCCGGGAAGATTACGGTGTGGTGGTTGATCCGGGAACGCTGAAGGTGGATATGAAAGAGACCCGGAAAGCACGTGCTGAAAGAAAGCAGTCTTAATAAACAAACAGTTGATCAGGGGCGAGGCTTATATCCATATTCACTAAATTGGTTTTGCCCAGGAGGCAAAAAATTGAACATCGAACATCGAACGTCCAACATCGAACGTCGAAAAAAAAAAAGACGACCAAGCACGGTTACAGTTTTCGACATTGGTTCTTTTATTCGATGTTGAGCGTTCGATGTTCGATTTTGGACGTTCATCTTTGGGTTCAAGAACTGGAGATTTGCCATGGCCAAAACATTTATGCCTTCTTTTCGAAATGTTGAAGAACTTCAGGACCACCAGCTCAAAGGCCTCCAATGGACGGTAGCGCATGCCTATGAGGGATCTTCTTTTTACCGTAACCGATTGGAACAGGCCGGTGTCCGTCCCGGGGATATTCAGTCGCTGGATGATATCCGTGAACTTCCCTTTACCACGGCCGACGATCTGCGGGTAGGGTACCCTTTTCCCCTGCTGGCAGTTCCCGACTCTGAGGTCGTCAGAATTCATGCTTCTTCCGGTACCACGGGTAAGCGGAAAATTTTGGCCTATACTCAAAAAGATATTGATGATTGGACTCATTTCTTTGCCCGGTGCTATGAAATGGCCGGTCTGACGCCTGCAGACAGGGTGCAGATAGCGGTGGGATACGGCGTCTGGACGGCAGGGGTGGGTTTTCAGCTGGGTTGTGAAAAGTTCGGCGCCATGGCCCTTCCGGTCGGTCCGGGGAACGTCGACATGCAGTGCCAGTTTCTGGTAGATTTGCAGACCACCGTGATGTCCTGTACGGCATCCATGGGCTTGTTGATGGCCGAGGAGGTCAACCGGCGCAACCTGAAAGATCGGATTGCCCTTAAGAAAATGATCTTTGGCTCTGAAAGAAGCAGCGATGCTATGCGCGTCAGGATCCAAGAGCTGCTTGATTTAGACGATATGTATGATATTACAGGAATGACGGAGCTATACGGACCGGGGACCGGGCTGGATTGTTCCCGGCACGAAGGTATTCACTACTGGGCGGACTATTACCTTCTGGAGTGTCTCGATCCTGACTCATTGGAACCGGTGCCGACCGGTGAGGTTGGAGAGATGGTAATTACCACTCTGTGCAAAGAGGCTGCCCCATTGATCCGCTACCGCACCCGGGACCTGACGCGAATGATTGAGCATCCGTGTTCCTGCGGCAGCATTCTTCCTCTGCATGACCGGATCCTGGGTCGTTCGGATGATATGATTATTTTCCGGGCCGTGAACATTTACCCGGGACAGATCGATGAGGTATTATCGCCAATTGCAGACGCCAGCTGTGAATACCAGGTTCATCTTGACCGAAAAGAAGACGGCAAAGATTATATGACCATTCGATTGGAATGCTGCGAAGGCTATGACCCGTCGCGTATACCCGAGCTCGTTGCAACCGTGCAGTCAGAGATTAAAAAGAAAATTATGGTCAGCTGCGATGTGGATATCGTAGATTACTGCTCTCTGCCGCGATCCGAAAGGAAATCTAAACGATTTTTCGATAATCGACCGGATTAAAATCCCAACGGGATTTTAAGTTATAACCAATAACGAATAACTATCAACACTGATTCCGGTCCAACCGGAATCACCAGAGAGGAGATTGAGATGTTGACCAAAGCGTATATTCCGTACAAGGGTTATTACAGCTCTCCATTTTCACGCTGGCAGGGGAGCATGGCCAATGAGAATTCAATTGAACTGGCGGCCGGAACGGCTAAAAGATGGTTGGCGGAAAAGAACTGGGATCCCAAGATTTATGATTATCTGTTTTTGGGAATAACCGTCCATCAGCATCGCGGCTTTTACGGAGGGCCCTGGGCGGCGGCCATGATGGGTGCTACCGGCATACCCGGTGTTTTGGTCAGCCAGGCGTGTTCGACGTCCACGATATGTATTTATCAGGCCAGCGTAGGTGTTGAAACCGGTTTATTTGAAACACCCATGTGCCTGATGACGGATAGATGCTCAAACGGACCCCATGCCATCTGGCCCAACCCCAAAGGGCCCGGCGCGCAGGTGATTTCTGAAGACTGGTTGATGGACAACTTTGCCAGGGATCCTTGGGCCGGTGAGGCCATGATTAAAACGGCTGAAAATGTATCCGCCGAAGCCGGCATTACCCGTGAGCAGTGCGATGCAGTGACCTTGAGGCGTTACCAACAGTACAAAGATGCTCTGGCCGATGACCGCGCTTTTCAGAAACGTTACATGTATCCGGTGATGATCGAACTATCCAAAAAGAAAACGATTATGCTCGAAGAGGACGAGGGTATCATGGAATCCACTGCTGAGGGGCTGGCAAAGCTCAGGCCCGTATTACCTGACGGTGTCCACACTTTTGGTGCTCAAACCCATCCGGCGGACGGCCACTGCGCCCTTACGGTCACCACCCGTGAAAAAGCTAAAGAACTCAGTGCCGATCCGGATGTGGAAATTCAAGTAGTTTCCTACGGGTATAACAGGGCCAAACCGGCTTTTATGGCGGCGGCCGTGTATCCCTCAGTTAAAATGGCATTGGATAATGCCGGTATTGCCGCTAATGATGTCAAGGCCATCAAAACCCATAATCCCTTTGCAGCCAATGATATCCACCTTGCCAATAATTTGGGTGTCGACGTTAATAGCATGAACAACTACGGTAGTTCTCTAATATTCGGGCATCCCCAGGGGCCCACGGCCGGACGTCTGATTATCGAGGGTATTGAAGAAGTGGTCATGGCCGGCGGCGGTTACATGCTCTTTGGCGGTTGTGCTGCCGGAGATACCGGGGCTGCCATGGTATTGAAGATAGGTTAAGCGGTTTGCGGTTTGCGCGTTACGAGTTGCGCGTTACGGGCCGCAACGGAATGACTAACTTCGAAGGACGAATGACGATTGTTACGAATGTCGAATGATAAACGATCCGCCGCAGGCCGACCACAATTCGAGATTCGTCACTCTTCATTCAGTATTCCAAAAGAGGGAAACAAATGAGAAAATTTACCTACCTGGCCCCCAAGACCATGGATGAGGCCATATCGCTGCAACAATCCTATGGAGACCGGGCAAAATATATAGCCGGAGGCACCGATGTGCTGGTGAAAATTAAGGAAGGTAAACTAGCGCCTGATTTTCTGATTTCCCTAAAAAATATTAAAGATCAGGAACACCCTTACATAAACCACGAAACCGGGGAGTTATTTATCGGTGCCTTTATTACCCATCGTGCCATAGAGAAATCTTCCATCATCCAGCTGAACTATCCGATTTTACATGACGCCGTCAAAAATATTGGATCAGTGCAAATTCGCAATGTTGCTACCATCGGAGGAAATTTGGTGAATGCTGTTCCTTCGGCGGATGGGGCGATTCCTTTAATCACTTTGGACGGTAAGGCGCATATCTACGGCACCAAGGGGCATCGTTCTGTTGATCTGCGACGTTTTTTTCTGGGACCGGGTCAATGCGATTTAGAAAGAGGCGAAATTCTCCTTGAGATCGTTATTCCACCGCTTCCGCCCCGAAGCAGTGGCGCTTACATTAAGCATGGCCGGCGGGAGGCCATGGAACTTCCCATGCTTGGTGTCGGAGTCCTGTTGGGTATGGAAGAAGACATGACCACCTGTGCCCTGGCCCGCATCTGTCTCGGCGTTGCTGCACCCACGCCGCTCAGATGCCTGGAGGCAGAAAGATATCTGGTCGGTAAAACGGTCGATGAAACCTCGCTGGCCGAAGCCGGTCGAATCGCCGGAGAGGAGTCACGGGTGAGAGACAGCATCCGGGGCCTGGCCTGGTATCGACGGGAAATGGTCGGGGTTTTGGTAAAGCGTATGGGATTGAAAGCTTTACAACGCGTACAACCAAAATCGCGGTCTTGAGTGTTTGATAGAGGTTGCAAATATAACAAAGATTTGATGGAGTAATGGAGTGCTGGAGTAGTGGAGTAATGTAAAAGAACCCAGTACTCCAGTACTCCAATACTCCCCTCATAAATAAGTAAAGGAGAGTTGTTCATGTCACAAAATATAGCGTTTAAATTCAACGGCAACCTGATTACCATGGTTGTTGAGGACCATTGGACACTGCTGCATTTGATTCGAGAGGAGCTTGGCTATACCGGCACCAAGGAAGGTTGCGGCAGTGGGGAGTGTGGGGCCTGTACCGTCATCGTTGATGGAGATGCCGTAAATTCATGTCTGTATCTGGCTGCAGGTATCGACGGTAAAGAGCTGGTGACCATTGAGGGGCTGGCTTCTGCTGATGGAACCCTGGATCCCATCCAGAAAGCCTTTGTGGAAAATGGCGGGATTCAATGCGGTTTTTGTTCGCCGGGAATGATTCTGTCCGCCAAGGCACTTTTGGATGACAGCCCCAACGCCAACGAGAAAGAGATCAAAGATGCCATTGCCGGCAATCTTTGTCGCTGCACCGGCTATGTGCAGATCATCGATTCGATCAAGTCTGTCAGCGGGTATTACAAAGAAGAAGAACCTACGGTGGTGGCGTGGAAGACGGAGGAGGGCGACCGCGGCGAGTAGAAACAGTTTGATAACCTCATCTAATACCCAATGGCTGCGTTATGAGCCGGTTTAAAATGCTCACGTACTGACGTGTACGCTCCGCTTTTAAGCCGCCTCATGCCTTTCCCTTGGGCATGATCTGAGGTTCTAAAACAGTTTCTAATTACTTAGTTGGTTTGATTTTTGATCTAAAAGGAGATTCAGAAATGTCAGGTTTGTGTTCGGTTGGGAAAAGGATTCCGAAAATCGATGCGGTTGATAAAGCGACGGGTCGAGCGCAATATATACAGGATTTAAAACTTCCCGGGATGCTCTACGGCAAGATCCTTTACAGCAAGTTTCCCCATGCGCGCATTGCTAAAATTGATACCTCGAAGGCCAGAGCGCTGTCGGGGGTTCGGGCAGTTATCACCGGAGAGGATATACCGGAGATAAAAATGGGCGTCTACAAGGACAACCGGCCGCTGAAAGCAGGCAAGGTACGCTCTTACCGGGATGAGGTGGCTGCTGTGGCTGCCACCGATCCTCAGACTGCCCAGGAAGCCTTGAGCCTGATCGAGGTTATTTATGAGCCCCTGCCCGGTATTTATGATCCCGAGGAGGCCATGCGGGAAGGCGCGCCCCTGGTGCACGAAGAACATAAATCCAATGTACTGAAGATGCCCTGGAAGCTGCATTACGGCGATGTGGAAGCCGCCCGTAAAGAGGCCGCCTATGTGGTTGAAGATCGTTTCAGCACCACCTGGGTCACTCACTGCTGCATGGGCGCCAGCGGGGCGGTTGCCGAGTTTGATCCCGCCAACAATTTAACGGTATACACCAATACTCAAATTCCATCCCTGGCCCAGAAAGATTTCCTGGGCGCTCTCAAAGCGATGGGAATTACCGACCGGCGCGTCCGGGTGATTAAACCATGCATCGGGGGCGGGTTTGGCAGCAAGCTGGACACATATGCTTACGAGTATATCGCCATTCTTCTGTCGTATTACACCCGCCGACCGGTGAAAGTTGACTTTGACCGCACCGAGGAATTTCTTGCCACCTCCACCCGGCAGCCGACCATCACCCGTATCTCGCAGGGATGCGACGAAAACGGGAAACTGCTCTTTCGGGATATTTCCATGATTTTGGATAACGGGGCCTATACCTCGTGGGGCGCCACGACCCCATCAGTGATGATGATGCCCATCACCACCCTTTATCGCGTTCCCAACGTCCGCTACGAGGCCAAATGTGTATACACCAACAATACGTATTCCCAGGCCATGCGGGGATACGGAAATCCCCAGGCCACTTTTGCCATTGAAAGCAGCATGGATATGCTGGCTGAAAAAGCGGGAATCGACCTGATCGAATTTCGACGGATCAACGCCAATCAATCCGGGGATGTTTCCACCCAGGATCTGCGCATTACCACTTGCGGACTGGAAGGATGCATGGATTCCGTCAAAACAGCACTTGAATGGGATAAGCCCAAAGAGGAAGGTGTGGGCGTCGGACTAGCTTCTCTGATCCATGTGGGGGGCGGTGCCAGGGTTTACAAATCGGACGGATGCGGGACCATTATCAAAATGGACGATTTCGGTAAGGTTGACCTTTTCACCGGAGCCACCGATATGGGGCAAGGTTCGGATACCGTTGTGGCCCAAATTGTGGCCGAAGGACTCGGGTTGCAGGTGGAAGACATTCACGTTATTCACTCCGACACCGATGTCTGTCCATGGGACGTGGGTGCCCATGCCAGCCGGACGACGTTTGTCGCCGGCAACGCCGCTTTGGGTGCCGCCAGGAAACTCAAAGCACGTATCCTTGAAATGGGGGCCAAACAGCTTGAAAGGCCCCTGGAAAAACTGGTCCTGGCCGAGCGGTGCGTCGTTGACCGAGACGACCCCGGCAAGCGCATCGAAATCGGCAAACTTCTGCGGAAAGCGCATTTCAGCCACGGGGGGCAGATGTTGATGGCCGAATACTTCTATGATCCCTCCAACGAGAACATGGGCAAGGATTTTAAGGGTAACATGTCCATGACCTATACGTTCGGAACCCACGGTGTCAGGGTAAAGGTGGATGAAGAGACCGGCAAGGTTAAAATACTAAAATATGTGGCCACCCACGATGTAGGCAAAGCCATCAATCCCATGCTGCTGGAAGGCCAGGTCTATGGGGGGGTGATGATGGGCATCGGCTATGCCCTGTCGGAGCAGGTGATTCTAGAAAAGGGCGAAAATATGAACCCCAATTTCAGGGATTACAAAATTTTAACTGCCAAAGATGTTTTTCCCATCGAGGCGCCTGTCCTGGAAACCTATGACGAGGCCGGGCCTTACGGCGCCAAGGGAATCGGAGAACCCGGATGCGTTCCCACGGCACCGGCTGTCGCCAACGCCATTTACGATGCCGTGGGGGTGCGCATCAAAGATCTGCCCATAACCCCGGAGAAGGTCCTGGCGGCGATCCGGGAGAAAAAAGGCCTGGATCCCTGCGGCCGTGAGGTGGGTCGGGAAGATACCGGGGAATGTGTTATCGAGGAATAGATTGACCTGTTGCCGGCTGACCTTCTCTCCGGCAGGGGTAAGCAGATGACGGGTAAAGCAGAAAGTGTGCTGGTGTGGGATCGTGGCTTCATGCTCCCAACCGTTTTTTTTAACTCTAAAAAGGAGGGCTGAAAAATGAAACGCAATTTTGGGTATTTTTTTCTGGTTATTTTTGTTTTAAGCTTCATTTCCGTTGGGTTTTTACCGGCTCCGGTTATGGCCGAACCCATCAAGCTCAGTTATGCCAACTTTCCGCCGGCACCGACATTTCCCTGCGTCCAGATGGAACGGTGGAAAAAAGAGGTTGAAAAAAGAACCAAGGGTAAGGTGGTCGTCAATACATTTCCCGGAGGCACCCTGTTGGGCGCAAAAAACATGATGGACGGCGTCATCGCCGGGCAGGCCGATATCGGCAATCTTTGCATGGCTTACCAGCCCGGCCGCTTCATCGTCACGAATGCCACGAGTTTGCCGGTAGGGATTCCGAATGCCCTTGTGGGGAGTCTTGTTTTGTGGGACCTGTGGGAAAAGTATCAACCGGACACCTTCGCGAAGGTCCAAGTACTGGCGATGTTTACCACGGCCCCCACCAATATCATGTCTAAAGTTCCGGTGCGGACCCTGGATGATATTAAGGGGCTGGATCTGCGAGCTTCCGGGGGGGCCGCTCAAATCCTGGGTGCCTGGGGCGCAAATCCGGTTGGTATGCCCATGCCGGCAACCGTTGAAGCCCTGCAGAAAGGTGTCGTCAAGGGACTTTATTCTTCACTGGAAGTCATGAAGGATTTCAAATTTGCCGAAAGCTGCAAATACGTAACCATGACAAATACCGTCATTTATCCATTTGCCGTTGTGATGAACATGGACAAATGGAATTCCCTGCCCAAAGATGTTCAAAAAGTATTTTCCGATCTAAGGGTCGAACAGACGGAGTGGACCGGCAATTACATGGATAGTCATGTGAAAGCGGCAATGGAATGGTCTGTAAAGTCTCAAAAAGTTGAAGTCATAGAGCTTTCTGCGGCCGAAAAGGCCAAATGGGATGCCAGGCTTGAGCCTCTCACGGCCAAGTGGATCGAGCAAGCCAAGGCCAAAGGGTTGCCGGCCGAAGCGATCGTTGCTGATATAAAAGCACTTGTCAAAAAGCATTCCAAATAAAACAGATGCGTTAGACGGGCGCAATCGTTCAATACCACAAGCGGATTGCGAAATGATCGGTATTTCGCAATCCGTTTTCTGCGCAGATAAATAATTGCAAATCCCCAGGGAATTTGTGCATGTCAATCCTTGAAAAAATCAGCAAGCTTATGAACCATGCCTTTATCTTCATTGCCGGCACCTTTATGGTGGCAATGATATTGATAACCTGTGCCAATATTTTCTCGCGCCTTGTCTGGGTTCCGGTTAAGGGAGCCTTTGAACTGATGGGATTTTTCGGTGCGGTGGTGACGGCCTTTGCTTTAGGCTATACCCAGGCGAAAAAGGCCCACATTTCGGTTGATATACTGGTGAACCGCTTCCCGAAACGGGTGCAGGCAATTATCAATGGCATTAATTGTGTTATCGGCATGTTATTTTTCATTCTGGCCGGATGGCAAATTGCAAAATTGGCGAACACTTTGCGGACAAGCGGTGAAGTTACCGAAACGTTGAGGATTATATACTACCCGTTTACTTACGGCGTCGCAATCGGTTGTTTCCTACTTTCACTGGTCCTGTTAGTTGAACTGGCCAAATTGTTTTTTTCAGATAATGGAGCGACATGATGGATGCCGCACTCGTCGGAATTCTTGGAATTATTGTTCTTCTGATCGTACTTTTTGTTCTGGGCATGCCGGTCGGTTTCGCCATGGCGGTGGTCGGTTTCTGCGGGTTTTCCTATGTTGTCACCCCCCAGGCAGCCCTGAATATGATCGCCACAGATCTCTGGACTACCTTTTCAAAATATGGTCTGACCGTAATTCCTCTGTTTATTTTGATGGGTTATCTCGCCTTTAATGCTGGAATCGCCGAACGACTATACGATGCGGCCTACAAATGGGTGGGTCACTGGCGGGGTGGACTGGCAATCGCCACCATTGCAGCCGATGAGATGTTCGCCGCCATCTGCGGATCCAATACAGCCACCGCGGCCACCATGGGAGCGGTGGCGCTGCCGCAGATGAATAAGTACAACTATGACACCCGGCTGAGCACCGGAACGGTGGTGACCGGCGGTACCCTGGGGACCGTCATGCCGCCCAGCGTTGTTCTCATCATTATCGGCCTGCAAACGGAACAATCCATCGTCAAACTGTTTCTGGCCGGGATTTTGCCCGCGATTGTCCTCGGTCTGCTCTTTGTCGTTACGATCATTGTCCTGTGCCGGATTTATCCGGATTTCGGACCGGCCGGCCCCAAAACCAGCCTGGTGGATAAACTGAAATCACTGCTGGGGGTCATCGAGGCTGTAACCATATTCGCCCTGGTTATCGGCGGTTTGTATTTCGGCGTGTTTACACCCACCGAAGCCGGTGCGGCCGGCGTTCTGATCACCCTGGTGGTCTCATTTACAACCCGCAAGTTGACCTGGAAGGGATTCATTCGCTCCATCGGCGACACCCTAAAAATCTCCTGTATGGTTTACATGCTGGTCACAGGTGCCATCATTTTCGGGCGGTTTTTGGCGGTCACCCGGCTGCCTTTCATCGTGGCGGATTTTGCTGCCTCGCTGCCGGTTTCACCTTATGTGATTTTAGCCATGGTGATGGTAATATATCTGCTTGGCGGTTGCTTTATGGATTCGCTGGGATTTCTGGTACTTACCATTCCCATTTTTTTCCCGTTGGGCGTGGCTCTCGGTTTTGACCCTATCTGGTATTCAATTGTTTTGACGATGGTGACAACCATGGGTGCCATTACACCGCCGGTGGGGGTAAATATCTATGTTGTCAAAGCATTGGCACCGGATATCGAGCTGGGCACCATTTTTAAAAGCGTTTCATTTTTCCTTCTGGCATGCATCGGCAGCATAATTCTTTTAATCATTTTCCCCCAACTGGCACTAATCATACCAAATGCGATGTTTGACTAAATCGAAAAAAAGAACATATTCTAAGCTTGATTTTTTTCAGAAAGGTGCTATTGTTAGGATAATTATTTATGTCGGCATATATTGACCGGCAGATTTCGTTCTATAAGGAAAGATCTATTTGTCATTGTGGCAACCTTAAGCATGGAACGAGTAAAATTTTTTGAAAGGAGGATGCCGCCATGGCAGAAGGTGTAGTAAAGTGGTTTAACGACAGTAAGGGTTTTGGCTTCATCGAGCAAGAAGATGGCCCGGATGTTTTCGTTCATCATTCGGCAATCAATTCAAGCGGATTCAGGTCTCTTAATGAAGGCGATCGCGTAACTTTTGACATTGAGCAAGGCCAAAAAGGCCCTGCAGCAGCTAACGTAGTTGTGGTCTAGTAGAAACTATCTTTAAAAAAAGGCATCCCGTAGATTTTTTTTCGGGATGCCTTTTTTTTGTGCTCACTGCGCTCAGGGCAGAAGGGTTAACAAATTTTTGAAATCATCCTGTGAATCGATATCGATAAAACACAGCGGATCTTTAATGTCCACATAGAGCACGCCTTGGGCATTATCACGGATAATGTTCCTGGCGCCCATGTCTTCGTCGATCATCATGATTTCTTCATAAATTGAGCGTTTGAATATAGTCGGGTTGCCTCTTTGCCCTTCAAAAACCGGGACGCATATATCTTTTTCTGAATCATGAAAATGATCCAACAGGAGATCGATGGTGCTTGACCGAATCATCGGTTGGTCGGCGAGCAGATACATGACCGATGAAAATACGTGTCTAACACAGGTGAGGCCGGTCTTGAGCGAAGTGCTTTGACCTTCATGGTAGTGCCGGTTAATCACGACTTCCAGTTTCGGATGGTGTAATTTCGTTCCCATGGCCCTAATAATTTTTTGATGCTCGTGTCCTAAAACCAGCACCACGGTTTGAAGCCGGGAATTGAGAGCAGCATCCAGCACCCATTCAACTAAATATTTGTCCCTTAGCTTTATCAACTGCTTGGGCCGCCCGAATCGAACCGACGAACCAGCCGCCAGTATGATGCCGGCCGTATGGATTATGGAAGACATATATGCCTTTAAATGACAATCTTTCAGGCTGCCGCTAAAACACCATTGGGGCATAGCCTTCTGCTATGAAGCCTGAAATAATGGTTCCTACATAATCGACATTTATTCCCAGCTGTTCCAGCCTGTCACTGATACCGTCACGATCGGATAGAAATTTGCACGCAATCGGCGTTTCATATTCCAGCAGATTGGAGGCGGCCTTTATGACTTCCTCATCTTCGCACAAAAGATTTTCAAAAGGACCGAAAAAAATAACTTTGATGTCGTCGACCCATTTGTTTTTCTGGGCATTCACAGCATACATGATACCGGTGAGCGCTTTGGCTTTTTCAGCCGTCGAAATGATAACCATAACTTTAGATGACATAGCATCCTCCTTGAGACTGCAATTTTTTTTTATAAAGCTAACACAGGCAGGCGTTTATTGCTACCTATAATCTAACCTTTGACGAACCTTGTGGTTTTCTGGTATACGGTATACAAAGCCGGACCGGGATATATCATTTGGAGACGCATAAATGAATCAGGAGTTGCAGCAGTATTTAGTACCAACAGAAATTATTGACAGCGACCATCAGTCCCTCAGGGATTATGCGATGGACTCGGTTAAAGGCACTGCCGATGATCCCATCAAAAAGGCGGTGAAGCTTTATTATGCCGTTCGGGACGGGATCTGGTATGATCCTTATTTGCCCTTCTATCGTCCGGAACATTATCGTGCCAGCAATGTTCTGAAAAGGGGTCGGGCGTTTTGCGTGGGCAAGGCGACCCTTCTATGTGCCTTGGGAAGGGCCTGCGGTATTCCCTCGCGAGTGGGGTTTGCCGATGTTCGCAACCATCTGGCGACCAAACAGCTCCTCGAATTTTTGGGCTCGGATTTGTTTGTCTATCACGGCTTCACCGAGTTTTATCTGAATGGTAAATGGTGCAAGGCAACGCCGGCATTTAACATCCAGCTTTGCAGGAAGCATAAGGTGATCCCACTGGAATTTGATGGCTGCGGCGATTCTGTTTTTCAACCCTTTAATATCGAAAAAAAACAATTCATGGAATATGTAGCGGATCACGGAACATACGCCGATATCCCGGTTGACAAAATAGTTGCTGCCTGGAAGAAATCCTATGGCGAAGATCGCGTGCGGCAATGGATAGAGGCCTTTGAAGCTTCAGACGGTGCTACTCGACATGATTTTGACGCTGAAGAAGCGATCTGAGATAGAGGTGTCAGGTTTCAGGTGTCAGTTGTCAGGCTGATACGTTCAAATGCTGACACCTGAA